>JANPAD010000413.1:0-11157 GCA_031429735.1 Bdellovibrio sp.
CAATCAAGTACGACTTACCTTCAAAAAGAAAGCTGATGTACTCTTCTGCGGTTTTGAAATCGTTTTTTGTAATGTCGTAATGTTTCCAGTCCTGACCTTCAAGTTGTAAAGAAACTTTCCAGTTGTGACGGCCTTCGGTCACATCGACTTTATATTTTTTTCCTCGGAGTTCGGCTTCAAAATACATATCTGTTCCTTACGTACGAAGTTGGAGTTTGCGGCCGACACGGCGCCAAGTTGAGGCGACATTAAGGCGGCGGACATCTTTAGACTGCCGGTCTTGATAAGCCGTAATCGCGGCCGAAATCAAAAAAACCGGATCTTCAATATCTTTGAAAAGCTCAGGCTCAAGAACCTGAAAGTTTTTTTCAATAAATTGAGTCGTATAGCTACCGTCTAAAAACTTCGGATGTTTCAAAATTGTTTTATGAAGTACGATGTTCGATTTAATGCCAGTCAGCACAAATTCAGATAAAGCGCGCTCCATGCGGTTAATCGCTTCTTCGCGGTTATCACCCCACGTGATCACCTTTGCAATCATCGGGTCGTAATAAATCGGCACTTCGTAACCCGGGTACGCGTACGAGTCGATACGTAAGAAAGGTCCCTGCGGATGCCGGCACGCTCTGATTTTCCCGGGGCTTGGTTTGTAGGTCACAGGATCTTCAGCGCAGATGCGGGCTTCGATGGCATGGCCCGTTTGCTTGATATCTTCTTGTTTGAAACTAAGAGGCTTTCCTTTAGCCACCCAAATTTGTTCTTTAACCAAATCGTGCCCTGTGACGATTTCAGTAATCGGATGTTCAACCTGAAGACGGGTGTTCATTTCCATGAAGAAAAATTCTTTAGTTTGATTATCGAAAATAAATTCGATGGTACCGGCACCTATGTAATTAATCGATTTTGCAGCGCAAACAGCCGCGGCACACATTTTTTGACGGACGTCATTAGGAACACTTGGTGACGGCGACTCCTCGATAATTTTTTGATGCCGGCGTTGAACTGAACACTCACGTTCGAACAAGTGAACGACGTTGCCATGGGTATCGCCGAAAACTTGAATTTCAATATGCTTCGGATCGTTAATAAATTTTTCAATATAAACTGTCGGATTAGCGAAATAATTCTGACCTTCCGAACGGCAGGCTCTGAAAGCGCTTTCGACTTCGTGCTCGGCACGCACAACACGCATACCTTTGCCGCCACCGCCGGCCGAAGCCTTAATGATAACAGGAAGACCTATCTTTTTAACAATTTCGATAGCCTCTTCAACGGTCTCAACTCCACCATCGCTGCCGGGTACAAGCGGGACACCCGCTTTTTTCATCAAAGCTTTGGCTGACAACTTATCTCCCATAGCTTCCATATTTTCAGGAGTTGGGCCGATGAAGGTAATTCCGGCCTCTTCACAGGCGCGAACAAAAACCGAATTTTCTGATAAAAACCCATACCCGGGGTGAATTGCATCAGCACCGGCTTGCTTTGCAACTTCAATAATTTTGCGGAAGTTCAAATAACTTTCTTTCGATGGAGCCGGGCCAATGTGATAAGCCTCTTCGGCCAAGAACACATGCAGGCTGTCGCGATCGGCTTCGCTGAATACTGCAACTGACGAAATTCCGAGTTCGCGGCAAGCGCGGGTAATGCGAATGGCAATTTCACCACGGTTGGCTATCAGAATTTTCTTAAACGGAGGAACTGTGACCATAAAAAATCCTTTCGTTTAAAGCGGAATATTACCGTGTTTTTTTGGCGGAATAATATCACGTTTGTTTTTCAGCATCTCGAGTGAATCAATGATACGTTTGCGAGTTAAAGCCGGCTCAATCACTTCGTCAGTGTAACCGAGTTCGGCCGAGACGTAGGGATTGCTGAACATTTCTTCGTACTCCGCGGTCAGGCGAGCGCGCTCGGCCGAAGGATCTTTAGCTTTGGCAATAGCTTCACGCTGAATAATATTAACAGCGCCCTCAGCTCCCATAACGGCAATTTCAGCTGACGGGTAAGCGAGGTTAACGTCGCTCCGTAAAAGTTTTGAACCCATGACGATGTAAGCGCCGCCGTAGGCCTTGCGCGTAATCAAAGTAACTTTCGGCACCGTGGCTTCAGCGTAAGCATAAAGTAATTTAGCACCGTGGGTGATAATACCGTTCCATTCCTGATCTTTGCCTGGCAAGAAGCCCGGCACATCAACAAACGAAACAATCGGAATATTAAAGGCATCACAGAAACGAATAAAACGCGCAGCTTTACGTGAAGCCTCAATATTTAAACAACCGGCCAACACCTGTGGCTGATTTGCCACAATGCCGACAGGGCGACCATTGAAGCGTGCAAAACCTACAATAATATTAGCTGCAAAATTTTTATGTACTTCTAAAAAATATCCTTCATCAACCACTTCTGAAATAAGCTGAAGCATGTCGTAAGGTTTTTTTGAATTATCCGGAATGAGCGAGTTCAGCGACTCGACGATGCGATCTGGCCGGTCTTTAGTGGTCAGTGAAACAGAATCATCTAAGTTATTTGACGGCAAGAAGCTCATTAATTCACGGATCAATAATAAACAATGCTTGTCATCGCGCGCGGTGAAATGCGATACGCCTGATTTTTGCGAATGGGTCGCGGCGCCGCCCAATTCCTCTTTAGTCACTTCTTCATGCGTAACTGCTTTAATGACTTCAGGTCCGGTTACGAACATATAGCTGGTGTTTTCAACCATGAAGACAAAATCAGTAATTGAAGGAGAATAAACTGCGCCACCTGCGCACGGCCCCATGATTGCGGTAATTTGCGGAATGACACCCGAAGCCAAAACGTTGCGGGTAAAGATATCAGCGTAGCCACCGAGAGATTCAATGCCTTCTTGAATTCGTGCACCGCCGGAATCATTAATTGATACAAAAGGGGCCCCATTTTTAAGAGCCAGGTCCATGACTTTGCAGATTTTATTAGCCTGTGTGCGTGACATCGAACCGCCGACAACGGTGAAGTCCTGCGAAGAAACATAAACAAGCTTGCCGTTGATGCGTCCATAGCCTGTAATAATTCCGTCACCGTAAGGTTTGTTTTTTTCCATACCGAAGTTTGTACTGCGATGAGTGACAAAGCGGTCCATCTCAACAAAACTGCCCGGGTCCAACAGTGTGTCGACGCGTTCACGCGCCGACAAGCGACCGCCAGCCTTGTGTTTGGCCAAGCGTTCAGGTCCGCCGCCGGCCAAAGCGGCTTCGTTGCGCTTTTCAAGTTCGTCGATTTTTTTCTGCATTAAATCATTCATGATCGATGTCCTTTTAAAAATTTTTATGGGTAAGCGCGGCCGTATAAACGAGGAAAGGCGCCGGTTTCGCGAACATGCGGAAGACCGCAAATCCATGTGACCGCGCGTTCAAGCCCCAAGCCGAAACCAGAACTCGGTACGCTTCCGTAACGGCGGATGTCTAAATACCACTCGAAATCTTTTTGATCGAGCTTGTGTTCTTTGATTCTTTCGATGAGCACTTCAACGCTTTCTTCACGCTGACCACCCCCGATAACTTCGCCGTAACCCTCAGTTGCCAGCATATCGCAACCCATGGCGTAGCCTTTATCATTCGGATCTTCTTTCATATAGAAGGCTTTGATGGCTTGCGGGTAGTGATGTACGAAAACAGGTTTATCAAATTGCGAAGAAATTATAGTTTCATCTGGTGCACCGAAGTCGTCGCCGATAATAAACTCTTTGTTTTCTTTTTTGATAATTTCGCAAGCTTCTTTGTAGTGAAGGCGCGGAAATTTGCCTTTGATATTTTCAAGTTTCGTAATATCGCGCTCAAGAACTTTAAGTTCTTCCTGGCGGTTTTTCAAAACACGTTGAACGATGTATTCAGTAAAGGCTTCCGCTAAGTCCATGTTGTCGTACATGTCATTGAAGGCTACTTCGGGCTCAACCATCCAGAATTCAATCAGATGACGACGAGTTTTTGATTTTTCGGCGCGAAATGTCGGACCGAAGCAATAAACTTTTCCGAAAGCACGAGCGGTAGCTTCCATGTAAAGTTGACCTGACTGCGATAAATACATTTTGTCATCGAAGTATTTGGTTTCAAATAAATTCGAGGTGCCCTCACAAGCGGCCGGAGTAAAAATAGGCGCATCAGTTAAGGTGAAGCCGCGGCCGTCAAAGAAATCGCGAATCGCGCTGATGATTTCATGACGAACGCGCAAAATAGCATGCTGGCGCTTAGAACGAATCCAAAGATGGCGGTTTTCCATCAAGAAGTCTGTGCCATGCTCTTTGGGAGAAATGGGGTAATTCTCAGATTTTCCTAAAATTTCAAACTCTTTCACACCAAGTTCAAAAACATTTGCATGCTTCGGATGCTGCCGAACTGTGCCCACAACGCGCAAAGAGCATTCTTGCGAAATTTGGTCGAAGTTCGCAAATGCTTCAGGGCCGCAATCAGCCGGAAAGAAAACGCACGAAACAATTCCGGTTCCGTCACGTAGCTCAAGAAATTTGACTTTTCCTGAAGAGCGGGTTTGAAACGCCCAGCCCTTTAATTCAATGGATTGTCCGACGTGGTCTTTGAGGTCACTTATATAAATGCGCATAATCACCTTTGCCTGTTAAAACAAAGATATTACTTTATAGTTACACTGCTTTTTCGACAAGAAATGGGATTGATTTCAGAGTGAATGCGTCAAGCTTAAGGAATTGCTGCACCGGTAATCGTTTTAAGAGCTGTTAATGCATCGTAGACATTTATGATGCCCGCGCTTTTTACATTCAGCGGAGTCGGAGGTCGAGTCACTGCGCTCATTAAAGCCTGTTTAACTTGTGCTGCGGTTGCGCTGGGCACTGCGCTCATCAACAGTGCAGCTGCGCCTGCGACCATCGGAGCCGCCATGCTGGTACCGCTCATTGTTTCGATTTGGTTTTGTGGGGTTGTTGAATAGATGCCCACGCCCGGAGCCGCCACATGTACGCTATTTGTGCCGTAATTTGAAAAACCCACTAAAATTTGGTTTGTTGTCGAGGCGGCTACGTTAATTTGATTAGCAAAATTGTAAGCAGACGGGAATGAAGGTGTGATATCCATGTTGATACCCACGCCGCGGTTGTCACCGTTACCGGCTGCGGTCACCAGCAGTATGCCCCGGGTGTTTAAATCGGAAAGTGTGGAACGCAGATTCGGGATATCGATACAAGGATCCATGCCCCAGCTCATATTAATAATTTTAGCTCCACGTTGTGCGACGTAATTCAAAGCGACGATTGCATCACCAATAGAACCACCGCCGTTATTAGAAATAAATTGAGCAGGCAATACTTTAGCTTTCGGCGCAACGCCTGAAACCGGACCTTTGCTTGGATCAGCCACAATAATACCTGTGACATGGGATCCGTGACGGTTCGTTATAGGATCGTTTATTTCAGAATTAATTTGCACGCCTTTGTAATCATCAATATGACCGTTGTGATCGTCATCGATACCGTTATTAGGAATTTCACCGGTGTTAACTAAAATATTGTCTGATAATTGCTGATGAGTCGTATCGACCATGCCGTCAACAACGCCAATCACAACGCCGGCTCCTTCATACCCTTTACTCCAGACGGCAGGAGCGTCAATCGACTGCGGACCCCAATTGATTGTCTCGCCTGAATCGCCGACGCCGGCCTCTTCAACTTGTTGGCGCAATTGAATTTGGTGATCTTGATCTACGTGACGAATCAGGTGCAGATTTTTTGAAACGAATGAAGTTCTGAAATCGTCAGCTGAAAAGCCATTTTCAATTGATGTTGAACCGTCTTCCCAGCGAACGATGAATCGTGTTTGGCTGGCTGACTGGGCGCAGACATCAGTGCTTGTTGGAAATACTGTATCAGTTGTCTTAACGCCGCCGCATGCAGTAAGTAGAGCGAGCGTAGTTATAATGACGACCGAACGTAGATGCTTCAAGTAAACCTCTTAACGAGACTTCCGTGTCTCTTAATTAAGACTCTTCGGTGGCTGCGTTATGGTTAACTCTTCGGTGAAATATATTATTCAGATCAGTCGAGAAAAAGTCGGGCCTAACTTGATTTCAAAAAAGCCTCGACGTGAGACCTGCTTTTTGATTTGAAAGCTCTTGTCGCGAGATTGGAGTAAATGAAAAAATAGCTATAAGATTTCATTATATGAATTATTTTTTTGAACCTTTTTGAATTCAAAACGATACTTCGATTGATAGGCCAACTCTTTGCGCCAATTCAACGAGAGTCTTCTGTACGTGCGTGAGTTTTTATCCGCAGCTATAATTTTTTCATTTTTAACTAATTTGCAGAAAACAAACATTATCTAGTTATTTCAGCAGCTTATAAATATATCCACAATAGATAGATATTATGTTTTTAATCTACTTTTAGAATAGTTGGTCGGACCTTATATTCGCGGCAACAGATTAACTTTAAACAAAGGAAGTATTCATGAAACAAATTTTAATCATTGCGGCCCTTACTCTGGCCTCATTGCAAAGTTTTGCGGGCTTGTCAGAAAAAATGGACGCCATCGAAAAAGCCGGAGTTGCGTGCCTTGATAATCCGGACAACTACAGCACGATCGGCATGAAAGATTGTGAAGGCGCCCGTTACGGATCTTATGACGAGCTGTTGAACATTGAATACAATAAGATCGTCAAAAATCTTAAAAAGAAAACAGGCGACTCTTACACAGACGACGGAAACAAAGTTATTTTGGGCCGCTTGATTGAAGCTGAGCGGGCCTGGGTTATTTTTCGTGATTCCAACACGATGTTAAGCGGTATCGGTAATTTCGGTGGCACATTAGAAGGCCTTGAAATTATCAGCGCCCGCGCCAATATGGTTCGCGATCGTATTTTAGAACTTGATCAACTATTTAACCGCTAACCTGAAGTTTAAAGGAAATGAAAATGAAAAATCTATTATTTAAGAATTTAGCGCTGAGTGCCGTGTTAGTTTTATCGACTGTTATGGCGCGGGCTCAAGATCAGGACACGGCTCGAATCGCAGCTGTACGTGCGTTGCTACCAACAGGAGTTGATATCGCGCAAACGGCAGCGCTCCGTCTTAATGGTGGCACGGCTGAAGACGACGTGGCAGTCGCAAAAACGAATATTTTAATTCACGATTTCGACGGAAACGGTGTGACTGACATGGCGGTGATCGTTCAAGCTGACCCGAAGCTTTTAATTGATTACGATGAAACTAAACCTTGTGATCGAGTCGATTACGACACCAACTGCTACATGTCGTACGGCAAACGTAAGCTCAGTATTTACATGAATGGCGCAACTCAACCGAATTTTGAAAATGAATCAGCTGTTTTGGGCGCTGATGAAGGCGGTGTATTCGGTGACCCACTTGAAGGTTTGACCGTAAACAAAAAAGGTTCGCTGATGCTGAGTTTTTACGGTGGCTCAGCTTGGCGCTGGGGCATGACCTTCACGATTCAGTTTCGCAAAGATAATTTCTATCTTGTCGGCTACTCAGACAACTACGGTTGGACCGGTGATTTAAGATGGGATACTTCAGACACGAATTTCTTAACTGGACTGATCATCAAAACTCATCAAAAAGATGGTGATGCGCCAATCAGAACAGTTAAGTCGCGTGTTGCTGTGAAGCCTTTGGTTGCGTTGAAAGATATTCAAGACCGCCCGGCGAGCGAATAGTTTCCTGTTACTTAACGTTAAAAGTGAATAAGCGCGAAAGACGCAAAGACACTTTGCCGAAACTTGAACCGTTTGAATCGTTTGAACCTGTGACGCGGTCATAGACGGCATTGCCTGAGGTGTCGCGGGTTGCAGTCATTTTAACAAGCTCGATCTGTGCATTCGGCTGCTGAAGATCAGCTACGACTTTTACTTGTCGCAAAGCCTGATTGTAAGCCATTTTCAAGGCGTCATCGTTCATTTTATCCCATGTTTCAGCTAACACACCCGGTTGCGGATTTGAAAGATCTAAAATAAGGCCCGGAGTGTTGACGCCGTTTTGCACGTTGTTTTGGGCTGCAAAATTCAAAATGGCATCTTGCAAAGCAGCCAAATCTGCCAAGCGGGTTAATTTGAAGGTAACAGAGCTGTCAGCCTGCCAGCTATGGGCCTCATCACAAATGACCACATTTTCATTATCGACATACTTTGTAATGATTTGTTGTGAGTTGCCACCGATCGACAACTGAATTTGATCACCGATGCCGGCGTCAGCGTGAGGCTTTAAAAGCTCTTGAACTTGAGTCACCAGTTGGTCGACCTGTGTGCGGGCGGCACTTGCAGACGTATGGCATTTGGCGACAACAGACATTGTTAAGCGAAGGTATTCGGCGGGTACGACTTGCACGCCTTCACCAACGATTTCAAGACGGCTGGCCCAAGTTAAGGAACCTGTTAACATCAGACTGACTAAAATAAGTGATTTCATTTTTAAATTCTCCTTCAGCACGCGGGCTGTGCGGAGTAATTAGTTCATTTAAATCATTAAATATATAATATAATAAAATATATATGATTAACATATTTAATGATTAAATTGCTATTTAAGAATCAGATTTAAATTTTACTGACGAATTCCTTTAAGAATGAGCAGAACATTTGACCGACTTTTTTAGCGGTCTCGGTGACTTCTTCATGGTTTAGCTTCGTCTGCGAAACTCCGGCCGCCAAATTTGTAATGCACGAAACCGCCGCCACACGTAAACCGAAGTGATTCGCGGCAATAACTTCTGGCACAGTCGACATACCCACGGCTTTGCCGCCTAAAGCTTTAAACATTTTAATTTCCGAAGGAGTTTCGTAAGTCGGACCGGTGACGGCCACGTAGATTCCTTTGTGAAAGAAAGTTTTCTGTGAACGAAAAATTCTTTCAGCGGTCGCCATCAATTCGCGGTCATACGCCTCGGTCATGTCCGGAAAGCGAGGACCTAACTCTTTAATGTTCGGACCCATGAGAGGATTTGTACCCATCAGATTAATATGATCTTCAATGATCATAAAATCGCCGGCCTTCATGCCTTCGCCGTATCCACCCGCTGAATTTGTAACGATCAGAATTTCAATACCTAAAAGAGCCATTACGCGCGTTGGAAACACAACGGTTTCCATCGTGTGGCCTTCGTAGAAATGCACGCGTCCCTGCATAACAACCAGCTCGACACCGTCAATACTGCCGAAAATCAAATTGCCAGAGTGGCCTTCGACAGTTGGTGGTATAAAATTCGGAACATCGGCAAACGGAAAAGCCGCCTCAACTTTCATTTCCGAAACGAAATGCCCTAAACCTGAACCTAAAATAATACCGATACGAGGTTTCGCTTTAATTTTTGATTTGAGAAAATCGACTGTTTCAGTGAGTTTTCGAATACCCATATTGTGAACCTCGCTCTATGACATCACGTTCTTAATCAGAACGTGCGGATGGGGCTTTTGCAAGCTGATTTTAACAGTCGTACTGAGCATTGAAGCGGCTTTTTCAAAAAGAGCAGGCTCATCTCCGTGAAGAGTGTAGATTGAGTCACCTATTTTGACTTGGTCACCGATTTTAACGTGAAACTCAATACCTGCGGTCGGATGAATCACATCATCATTTTTAAGTCGGCCGGCACGTAGAAGAATTCCGGCAATACCGATTTTTTCAACATCGAAACTCTCGACATAACCGTCGGATTGAGCCTTAATTTCGAAAGTATGATGAGCTTTTGGTAGTTCGTTTAAACGACCGCCCTGAAGAGCACACATACGTTCAAATACATCGAGAGCTTTTCCGCTGGTGAGGGCTTCTGAGGCCCGCGCATAGGCTTCTGCAAGATTCTTGGTTTGGCCGGACAAATGTATCATCTGAGCCGATAACTGCAATGACAACTCGCGCGTGTCTTCGTAAAGATCTAATCCGTCTAAGCCGACAAATTTTTTGTTTTTCATGATTTCAACACACTCAAAAACCTCAAGCGCGTTGCCGGCAAAGCGGCCAAGCGGCTGCTGCATTGAAGATATAACCGTTACGGTTTTTTTATCGTAACTTTTAGCGATATTCATTAAAGCCGTTGCAAGAGCTTCAGCCTGCTCAACTGTTTTCATGAAAGCTCCAGATCCGAATTTAACATCCAGAACGAGGCCATCAATTCCTTCGGCTATTTTTTTTGACATGATGCTGGCACAGATCAAAGGAAAACTTTCAATCGTGGCGGTGACATCGCGGAGAGCATAAATCTTTTTGTCGGCCGGACAGATTTCTTTGGTCTGACCGATAAAACAGGTGCCGAGGTCGCGCGTAATTTCAACGAAACGCTCAAGAGATAGTTGAGTGTTGAAGCCGGGGATACTTTCAAGTTTATCCAGCGTGCCGCCCGTGTGACCTAGGCCGCGCCCCGAGATCATCGGCACATGAAAACCTGCGGCGGCGACGATAGGGCCTAAAATAAGACTGGTTTTATCGCCCACTCCGCCGGTGGAATGCTTATCAACCTTGAAGCCCGCGATCCGAGAAGTATCAACCGTGACGCCTGAGTGAAGCATCGCGCGAGTTAACGCCACAGTTTCAGAATTGTTCATACCATTCAAGTAGATAGCCATGAGTAACGCCGACATTTGATAATCAGGAATAACGCCTGCAGTATAAGCCGCAATGAATTGCTCAATCTCAAAAGAGCTGAGTTCTTCTTTGTTTCGCTTCTTTTTAATGATTTCAGCCGTCACAAAAGGCTGACTGGCGTCGAATTTTAAAACCATGATGAGTACAAGCTAGCATGGGCGAAAGAGGCCCGCAAAATAAAAAACGAGGTGTTTAAAGCACCTCGTGTTGAGACTTCAGCTGTACGAAGAAAACTAGGCGGCGTCTTTACCCAAAAAGGACTTCGCGTCGGCCGATGTGACAAGACCTTTTTTAACGAGGTCTTCCACGTATTTTTCGTAAAGCACCATACCGTGCGCGGCGCCGGTTTGGATGATCGACGGAATCTGATAAATTTTATTTTCACGTATCAGATTCGCGATCGCTTTTGTGCCCTTCATGATTTCAAAAGCCGCAACGCGGCCTTGTCCATCAGCACGGGTAAACAGCGTCTGCGCCACGATCCCACGGATCGAATCGGCCAACATCGTACGAATCTGCGTCTGTTGTCCGGGAGGGAAGACGTCGATAATACGGTCGATTGTTTT
>JANPAD010000414.1:0-5388 GCA_031429735.1 Bdellovibrio sp.
GGCGTCGGAGACGGTGGTGGATAATACGGTGGTGGATAATACGGTGGTGGGCTCGGCGGCGGATAATACGGCGGCGGGCTTGGTGGTGGATAATATGGAGGAGGACTTGGAGGCGGATGATATGGAGGCGGACTCGGTGGATTATACGGTGGTGGTTGGTATGGCGGAGGCGACGGCGGATTGTACGGCGGCGGGCTCGGCGGTTGATATGGTGGCGGCTGACTCGGACTGCTTGGCGGCGGTTTCGGATTTGATGGACCCGGAACCAATTGCGCCATGGCTGCAGTTGACACCAGAAGTGCCAGAGCCAAGACTCGAATTGATTGTTTAATGTGCATTTTCCCCTTCTTTCGGTTTTCTAAAATTGTTAATTACAGCAATAGCAACGGACGTACCACTTTTTTATTTCGAAAAAGGGTCAAGCTGATACTGAGTTGAAAAACATTCAAGTGAGATGAACTAAAAAAGCCCTCGCGATGGAGGGCTGAAAAATTAACATTTTTAAAATTCCAAATAAATTAACCAATTTGGTTAATTTGCTTAGCGGATACGAGTTTGGAAGAACTTAATTGTAATCGCACCTTTGATTTTGATTTTCATATTCGGAACATTGCTTCCGAGGATGAGTTTATTTTTAGGAATCAAATTCAATTTTGCCACAGGTAAGTTTTTGCCCGAAGGGAACACCTGTTCAGCCACTGCTTTACCGTCAACGATCAATTGCATCACAACTTTTTTATCTGAATTCTGGATGAATTCACCCGTGACAGAAACCAACGTCAAACCACGGTCAGCATCAGCTAATAATCTCCAGTTTTGCATTTCAATCACGTTGTCTTTAACGACCATGTCAAACGCTTGCGTCACACGCACGATGTCTGGAACCGGCTGTGGTGGCGGCGGAGGAGTCGGCGGTACCGGCGTCACCACAGGAGGATGTGTCACAGGGGGATGTGAAGGTGGATTGTACGGCGGCGGCTCGTACGAAGGAGGTGGTTCATACGAAGGAGGTGGTTCATACGCCGGTGGCGGATTGTAAGGTGGAGGCTCGTAAGCTGGTGGCGGTTCATACGGCGGCGGTTGCGGTTCGTATGATGGAGGAGGTTCGTAAGGAGCAGGTTGACTTGGCTCCGATGGTGGCTCAGGGTGCGGCTCTGATGGACCCGGCACCAATTGGGCAAATGATTTCAGGGCGACAAACGACACCATGAAAACCAAGAATGCGGACTTAATTGATCGCTTCGTAAGCATAGTTCCTCTTTTTGTTAAAATAATTGAACGATTGCAAAACTAACAGCAAGAGACAGACCACAGTTAAGCGGTGCACGTCGATACCGAGCGATAGCTCAACTGCTTGCCAACGCGGCAATTTATTGGAAGCATGCAGAGATGAAATTTCTATTTTTAGCTCTCACTTTTTTGACGACTCTCCCTGCTTTTTCGGCTCCCATTGAATTGATTTTTGCTGAGCGAAAGCAAGCGCTGAACATACTTGTAGGCCCCGTCATCAAAGCCGGAACTTTCTCACAACGTCTTGATCACTTCTCGTCTGACACACGTGTTTTCAAACAACGTTACTGGTCAACCGACACTTACGCGAGCGGCAGCGCCCCGGTTCTTTTGTACATTTGCGGCGAAAGCGCGTGCGGCCAGGGCGCCGTAATGGGAATGCTCTCAGCCCATGCGGCCAATTTGAAAGCCCGCGCCATTGCGGTTGAACACCGCTACTACGGTCAAAGCCAACCGTTCGGTGATCTCTCAACGGAAAATTTAAAATATCTTTCAACAGATCAAGCCATCGCCGATTTAATTTATTTCAAAACTGCGATGCAAAGCCAAGGCTACAACGGAAAATGGATTGTGATGGGAGGAAGTTACGCTGGAGCTCTCGCCGCCAATCTACGCAAGCAAGCGCCTGAACATTTCGTCGGAGCCCTCGCCTCTTCAGCGGCAGTTCGTCCGTTGAAAGATTTAACCGAGTACGATCATTATCTGGCGCGTATCGCGGGGCCCGATTGCGTTCCGGACATCCAAAAAGTTTTGATTCAGGTCGAAGCTAACATTGTTACCGATGAAGGCTTTGCGCAAACACTTAAAAAGTTTTCGGTTACAAATATTTCACGCCGCGAAGATTTTATTTATTTGCTGGCCGATATCGCCTCTGGCGCCTTGCAATTCGGGATGCGCGACAAATTCTGCCAGAACCTGCGCGAAAGAGGCGTCGACGGTTATGCTGCGGTCAAAACTGAAGTTGATAAAATTCAAGATCTTTCATTGTACAGCGCAGAAGCCGCCGAAAAAACCGAACTGTCCCGCTTCACGGGATCGGTCGCCATGCGCCAATGGTTTTACCAAAGTTGCACCGAGTACGGCTTCTGGCAAAATGCATCAACCGATAACAACCTACGCGTGCGCTCAACGCAAATTAATCCTGAATACCACGATCGCCTCTGCCAAAGATTGTTTCAAATGTCGGCCGCGTCCGAAATCGACCATATTTTCAATACTCGTTATCTGCCGTTACTCGACTCTTCAACATCAAAAATATTTTACACCAACGGCACAAACGATCCGTGGCGCCCGACTCAATTAATCCCAAATCTCACAACGAATCCACAAACTCCCATGCTGACAATTGAAGGAGCTTCTCACTGCGAAGATCTGTATCGCGGCGGCACCCCACAAGTCATGGCCGCCAAGGCACAATTTCAGGATTTGGTTCGTGAGTGGTTAAAATGACGACGACCGTCAAGCTTTAGGACCTGGCACCAACGAAAAACGGGAACCCGCCATTACGCGAAAGTTCCCGACAAATTTATTCTGGATATAGGCGGAGGTCATCGCCCCACCCAAAACTTTGATTCTTGCTTTATAAAAGTTTCAAATCTAGTTCAATACCTTAAATTTTAAATTAACCGATCAGTTTCAAAGCCATTTGCGGCATTTGATTTGCTTGCGCCAATGTTGCAACAGTACCTTGCATTAACACATTGTTACGAGCTAATTCTGAAGTTGAGGCGGCAACATCTGTATCACGGATACGTGAATTAGCTGCATTCAAATTCTCAACCATAGTACCGATCACATCAGATGATGATGATAAACGATTTTGTAAGGCACCTAAGTTAGCGCGTGAACCATTCACTGAACCTTGTGCTGCATCAAGTGATTGCAATCCAACACGCGCACCTTCTTTGCTGGTAAAATCTAGGTCAGAAATTCCCAAAGTGTTTAATGTAACGTCAGTTGATGCTGAATCATATGTAATCCAGTCAGTTGATTCGTTGTTGCCCGTACCGATATGGATGTCATATTGACCGCCCGTACCGTCTAACAACTTACGTGAACCGAAACTTGCTGAATCAGCGACACGTTGAATCTCAGATTTTAAGGCATTAACCTCTTTATCAATGAAACCACGTTCTTGATCACCGATTGTATCAGATGCAGCTTGTACACCCAACTCACGGAGTCTTGTTACGATATTAGATACTTCACCCATGCTTTGCTCTGCTGTTTGGATCATTGAGATACCATCATTCGCATTGCGGGCTGCTTGGCCGTATGAACGAATTTGAGCTTTTAAGTTTTCGCTGATCGCTAAACCTGCCGCATCGTCACCAGCTTTAGTAATACGTGAACCTGTAGACAATTGAGCCATGCTCTTTTGCATTTCACGTGAGTTCGTCGTCATAACTTTTTGTGCATTTAAAGACGCGACGTTCGTTGTAATTCTCATTCCCATAAAAGACCTCTCTTTTAGTTGAAACCGCTTTGGATTTCAAATTTGTTTTAATCGTTTCCCGACTAGCCTTTCGCCGCTTATATTAAGTAACCGCTCTTCACTTCGGTTGCTCACGTCTACTAGTCCGTCGAGTCTGGATCGTTTGTTGTGATATACCTTTCGGCGAGTCTGTAACCCGCTTTAGTCGCGTCTTGTTAATCTGGACGTAAGTCACAACAAATCAGGACCTTAGTTTTGAAAAACAGACCAACAAAGGGCTTTTTTCATCACTAAAGTCCTGTATCGTCTTAAGTCGTATCGAGTCTGTGCACGACTATTAACTGATAGACACACGTCTACGAGCCTAAAGCCGTCGTCTGGAAAAGTGTTGTTTATGTAGTCGTGTTTTTCAGAGGAGAAAACTAGATTTTCAGAGGGGAAATTTGCTGGTTGTTAGTCGCCGATCTTACGTCTTGCGCCAAAATAAAAAACGCAAAATCGGTGAAGCGATTTTGCGCGGAGAAAAAATTTTAGAGTGAAGGCGGAGGTCTCACGCCTCCACCCCAAAACTTTTATGACTGATAAAATTAACCGATCAACTTCAAAGCCATTTGCGGCAACTGATTAGCTTGCGCCAATGTCGCCGTCGTACCTTGTAACAACACGTTGTTACGAGCCAGCTCTGAAGTTGAAGCTGCTACGTCCGTATCACGAATACGTGAGTTGGCAGCACTTAAATTCTCAACCATTGTACCGATAACATCAGATGAAGATGATAAACGATTTTGTAATGCACCTAAGTTCGCACGTGAACCGTTGACCGCTGATTGAGCTTGATCCAGTGAGGCTAAACCTGAACGAGCACCTTCTTTAGAAGAGAAGTCGAGGTCGCTGATGCCCAGCTTACTCGTTGTTACATCAGTCGATTCAGAATCATAAGCAATCCAGTCGGTTTTTTCATTGCTACCGGTACCGATTTGAATGTCATATGTACCGCCAGTACCATCTAATAATTTACGTGAACCGAAACTAGCTGATTCAGCCACACGTTGAATCTCAGATTTCAACGCGCTCACCTCTTTATTGATGAAACCGCGTTCTTTGTCACCGATCGTGTCAGATGCTGATTGAACACCCAACTCACGAAGTCTTGTTACGATATTAGAAACCTCACCCATACTTTGCTCAGCCGTTTGAATCATGGATATACCATCATTCGCATTTCGCATGGCTTGGCCGTATGAACGAATCTGACCTTTTAAGTTTTCACTGATCGCTAAACCTGCAGCGTCGTCGCCGGCTTTCGTGATGCGTGAACCTGTTGATAGCTGCGCCATGCTTTTTTGCATTTCGCGTGAATTCGTCGCTAAAACCTTTTGTGCGTTAAGCGATGCTACGTTCGTTGTAATTCTCATTCCCATTGAAGACCTCTTTCATTTTTTAAGAGACTCCCTTTCGAGGAGTCTCTGTATACACGTTGGTGACTTGCACATACTTTAGTCGGGGCCTGCAATCGAAACTTGGTCGCCAGTCACAGCTCGCAAATCTCTCAGCACCGAAGTCGGTACATCTGGGTCGTTGTTGTTGACTTACCTTTCGGCGAGTCTGTGTCGGGCTTTAGTCTCGTCCAGCAAAACTAGACCATGGTCCTAAAAAAACTCGAC
>JANPAD010000415.1:0-9921 GCA_031429735.1 Bdellovibrio sp.
CTTTTTCTTTTTCGTAAAAGTCGTAGTTGCCGCCGTAAACAGTTACGGCACGATTGGCCACTTCAATAACTTTAGTCACAAGACGATTCATGAATTCACGGTCATGGGACGTCATCAGCAAAGAGCCTTTGTAGCTTTGCAACCAAGACTCCAGCCAAACAATAGATTCGACGTCTAAGTGATTCGTCGGCTCATCCATCAACAGAACATCAGGCATCAACAAAAGAATTTTAGAAAGACTGACTCGCATCTTCCAACCGCCCGAAAAACGGCCGACATCAATCAGCATATCTTCGTTAGCAAAGCCAAGCCCGCCCAAAATCTCTTTTGCACGCGACTCAAGATCATAACCGCCGATAGCCTCGAACTGCTGCTGCAATTCACCGTAAGTTTCCACAACGCGCATCATCTCGTCTTCATCCATATTCGGATCTTGCAGCTTCACCTCAAGACGTTCAATTTCAGATTTAATGCTTTCCAGATTACCTGCCGACAAAACCTCTTCTAGAACAGTGCGACCCTGCATGTCTTCAATATTCTGCGAAAAATATCCGATCCGAATACGTTCTGGTTTACTGATGTTACCGACGTCAGTCGACTCTTCGTTCATAATCAACCGAAAAATAGTCGTCTTCCCTGCCCCATTCGGCCCGACAAGACCGATCTTATCACCCGGATTAATCTGAAAAGAAGCATTCGAAAATAGAATTCGAGAACCTTGTTGTTTGGTAACCGCATTAAATGCCAGCATAGATAGATCCCTCTCAGAAAACAGTTTTTATACAAATAATCCGCGCCCCATGCAAAGATTTTGTCACGGCTGCCTCTGGAACCCGCTAAAACCACAGAGAAGGCCCACTCAGCGCCGTTTAAGGCGGTCTCAGGAGGCATCAAGATGAGACGATTTAGCAGACCTGAGGCCTAAATTTATTCAGTATGATTCGGTTTTCGAACTATTTTGATAATAAAAAAATAAAATTGGAAAAGTTTATAACGAGTGAGCTATTCTTAATTCATCGGAAGAGATCAACGTAAGCCCGGCAGCGGTCATACGCTGTTAAAAGTCAGTCGGGTCAGTAGTTGCAGACAAAGGAGGACGTTTGAAGAGAATATTTAGTCACAACGATAAAGTACCAAAGTGAAGAAGAACCCTAATAAAATATTTTACCAAGAGCAAGAGTAAGTGAAGCAACTTAGTTTCTTAGTGTTAAACCTTTTAAAATCAGGAGGCCACTAGCGGACTTTGGTTCACGGGTCAAACCGTGTGCTTCCTTTGCCTCAAGGCAAACCTCGGGAAACCGGGAGACGCAAAGCTAAAGGGGCTTGTCGAAAGACGTGCTAGCCAGCTGCCAAAGGGTTAAAAAGACCTGCGGTGAGAACTGCAAATGGAAGTAAAAAGATCTACAAAAATTATATCATGGATTGGTTTCATTCCCCTTAAACTCTAAGCTTTCATCGGACGACGAGCTTAGAGTTTTTTTTTGTTCTCAACCCACAAAACATAACAAACTAAATTTCAGTATTTTTCTTTTCAGGCAAGACCAGCTTGGTCCCTAATTTCAATTTACTTTTTGATTTCAAATTATTTAATTTTTTAAGATTAGACAACGAAACATCGTACTTGCGAGCTATGAGCGCCAGGTTTTCACCTGATTTAACGATATGATATTTCTTATCGCCTTTATCACTGCTTTTAGATTTTTTAGATTTTGCGACAAGCTCGGGCCGTTTTTCTACAAGCGGCGTGCGGTCAGGAACTAAAATTTTGCGACCGACTCTGAGTTTTTTCTTTCTCGGGTAATCATTGATATCACGCAGAAACGCCACTGTGGTTCTGTATTTACGTGCGATGGTGGCGAAGTTATCACCTTTGCGGACTTTGTAATTCTGATATTCATCTTGGTCTGCAATGAACTCATTCGGATCTGCAATGCTATCTTTAACCGCCACTTGCGCGCTTTCGTAGGTGCCCGGCGGAATACGAAGGCCCAATGACTTATCTTCTTCAAGCGGAGCCACTTCTCCCTTAAATTTTGGATTCAAAGCTTTAAAATCTTCGTAGTTGATATTCATTTTATCGGCCATGACACGTAAGTTGACTGGCTTGTCTGAGGTAATGTGGTCAAATTCTATAGGCGGCAAATAATCAAGTCCTTCGAAGCCGTATTTATCCGGAGATTTCGCAATCAGCTTAGCCGCAACGAACTTCGGTACATAGTTGTCAGTTTCAGCTGGTAGCGCTTTTTTGATTCTTGCCAGCTCCCAGAAATTACGGGTTTTGTACTTTTTGATCACGCGTTCAACGCGGCCTTCGCCAACGTTATAAGCCGCCATCGAAAGAAACCATGAGTCAAAGCGAGCGTAAAGGTCTTTGAAGTAATCGGCAGCAGCCTGAGTTGACATCACGGGGTCGCGGCGATCATCAACCCATTTGTTAATTTTCAATTTATAGCGTTTGCCCGTTGGACGAATGAACTGCCAGTAGCCCACCGCCGAGGCATGGCTGAACGCCTGCGAACTGAAACCTGATTCAATTAAAGCAATATAAAAAAGATCTTCGGGCAATTTGTTATCGCGCAGAACTTTTTTCATGAGGGCTTCGTAACGTGTCGAACGCAGAAGATATTTTTCCATGTGTTCGCGACCACGGCCTTGAAAGTAATTGACCCACTTTTGAACATCAGCGTTCATTTCTTCGGGAATATTTTCGAGCTCTTCAGCGACAACGCCGACAGACTGACCCGCTTCCGGAACCGGCTTAACACGAAATGAATCGAGATCGCCATCTTGCGTGTACTGGCCATCGGTGGTTGTCGAAGTTGTGCTGTTATTATGAGCGCAACTAGCCGTTAGGCCTAACAATATAATGAGACATATTTTTCTTAACATACTAAGAATTATTTTTGTCTTCTTTCCGGATTTTATCAACTATTTCCTTCGATAAATTCTTTAACTGCTGAATGTTCTGTTGCATTAAATTCTTTTTTACCACGTTTCGCATGATTTCATCTGGAGAAAAGCCTAGGAGCTGAAAATAATCAAATAAGCTATTGATTTGGTCGAGATACTTTTGCTGATCTTTGCTCGGAATTTCTTTAATCAGCAAATGTAATTCTTGATCGGCTTTTTTCTGGCCTGCCAACTGCGCGACGATCAAATAAATCAAATTTGTTGCTTCAGATCCGACCTTTCTCCAATCCTGAGAGCCGGCAAAACGATCAACAGATTTTTGCTTCACTTGAATCAATCGTAAAGTTTCAGATTCAAAATTCAACTGCCCGAGTGACCTCAGTGTCCGAATTAGAATAAGTAAAAAACCGACCAGCAGCAAACCGGCGTAAATCCATAATCGGTAGGGCGCTAAGCTGACACCGGCTTCAGGCAATTGCAAAATCGGCTGCGCGGCGGCTTGCGTGTCCTTCGAAGCTGCAACCGCCGCACCGGCCGAAGCCGCAGGAACAGGTTGACCATTACCTGCCGTTATCTGTAGTGCAATTTCATCCGTCGATTGTAAAACATATTTTTTTGAAGCCGGATCAAAGTAAGTCAGCTCAAGCGCCGGTATCTTAAGCGGCCCTTCCTTGCGAGGTATCACGAGAACTTCAAATTCTTTATAGCTATTACCTTCTTTAAAAAATTTAGCATCGCTTTTGGAATCATAGACTTCAAGGCCGTCGGGCCAATTAATTTGCGGCAAATCAATGAGCTTGGCATTACCCAAGCCTTCATAGCGTATTTTAAACGAAAAAGGCTGGTTAGCCGGAAACGACGTGCCCTCGGTTTTGGCCGTAACACGGTACTGCCCTACCGCGCCTGAAAAGCTGACCGTTTTACCATCCTCAGGCAGCGGCAAGACTTTAATCGGCGTGCGTTTCGAAACTTTTGTCACATCGAAAGCCGATGAGTTGCCCCAAGACGACATGCTGCGCACTTTGGCTTTAATTTTAAATTCATCAATAACCGCAGTGCCCGCTTTGATCGGAAATAACGCATGACTGGCCAATAATGCTTTTTTGTAACGAACGCCGTTGACGATTTCATCTGTAAACTGCAGTGATGGAACTTCTTCGATAATTTCTTTCCAAAAACCCTTCAGATCCGGAAACTTAACGCGGTCCAAAGATTCAATGTTGGCTCGGGTATAAATATACCAGTTGGCCGTCACTTGTTCGCCCTCATAGACTTCGGTTTTATCTACATCAAGATAAACAAAAAAATTATCCCTTGTTGTATTGACGTCCAACTTTTTGTTCGGAATCTGCTGTGGCGGCTGTTGTCCGAAGCCCGGTAAGTTTCGGCTACCGAACACACGCTGTTGCTGCTGCAAAAGTTGATCGAAAAGATCTTCAGCTTGGTTCTGAGATCCGCCGAACGGATTTGTTTCATCTTCGTCAGCTCCGAATCCCGGCGGAAAGCGCGGACGTCCATTGGGTGGCACACCTTTTTTCTGGGCGACGCCGTTGCGGAACTGCTCACCGACTTCAATTTTTATCGGCTGAGTTTTATAGGTATGTCCGTTTACGCTGATATCAATAACAGGAATAATAAACGTTCCCTCTTTTTGAGGTGACATCAAAAACTGATATTGCTGTATCGTCTGCGATTTAAACTGCGTCTTGCCGTTAACGATCGCCATGCTACTCGAAGACTGGCGTCCGCCTACGGCCGAATTGATTTCTTCAAGACCATTAACACGAGGCATTTGCGGCAATTGTGCTTCAAAATCTTCGTCAGACTCAACGGTCACGACGACTGTGAAGGCATCACCGATACCCAACTGCTGTCGGTCAGCCAACGCAGAAACGTTTGTCTCTGCTTGCAAAGGCAACGAAAAAAGACACAACACAACACTGCAAAAAAAGGCAAAACTACCAATCTTTATCATTGCGACCCGACTTCCCTTTTTCTTTTTTATCAAAATTAGCCCGTATTTTCTGTTCTTGGCTGCGCAGCTCACCTAAAATCTTTTTCACATCTCCCTCAGAGAGCTGGTCTCCCTGATACGGGCGGGGCTTGTACTTCGCTGAACTTTCGCGCTCTTCGTTTTTCTTTTCCTGGTCTTGCTTGTCTTTTTGATCTTGATCTTTTTGCTGATCATTTTTATCTTTTTGGTCGTTAGGATCTTTCTTATCGTCTTTCGGATCTTTTCCTTGGCCATCTTTGGGATCCGATTTTGAATCAGATTGCCCTTGCCCGTCTTTCTGATCCTGCTTATCTTTCTGATCTTTATTATCTTTTTGCTGCTGTTGAATCAGCAGTTCAATATTCGTTTTTGTCTCAACCGAGGTCGGTACAATTTCAAGGGCCGCTTGGTAATTATCCAGCGCTAGTTCGACGTTTTTCAATTTGCCGTAATAAACACCCTTGTTAAACAAAACATAAAAAATGGATTTGGCATCTTTTTGCTGATTTGCCAAAAGCAAAGCTTCATCAAACGATTTAAGAGCATCTTCATTTTTCTGCAATTGACTGAGCAGAACGCCAACGTTTGAATGCGCCTCGACCCCGCTCGGCCAACTTGCAATGACGTCATAATACTTTTGCAAAGCCTCTTCATACCTTTCAAGCTTTATATCAATGCGGGCTTTAAAATCGCTCCACAGAACGACGACAGACGGATAATGAGTCGTGCAACCCGACAGCAAGAGCCAAAGAAAAATCAGGCTAATTCTGCTCATAGCGCCCGACCCATTCTGCAGTTTTCATATGACGGTCTGAAACAAGTAAACTGATCAAAATAAACAATAATCCCAGCAAAAGAGGCCACGTGAATTTTTCTTCGTATTGAGTCATCATATTCGACTGAAACTGAGTTTTTTCAAGTTGCCCCAAATCACTAACGAAACTCTTCAAATGATCACCGTTAAAATAGGCAAAATAGAAATGTCCCTGACCTGCCTCCGCTAATGACTTCAAGAAATCACCGTGCACTTGCGATAAAATAGGCTGGCCTGACTTGTCTTTCTTATAACCGTTCATGTTGCCGTAGTTGTCACGCGAGGGGATAGCTCCACCTTTTTCTGTGCCGTAAGCTATGGTGTATATGCGAATTCCGTCTTGCGAAAGTTTTCGAGCGGTTTCAAGCGCCCCTTGTTCGTGGTCTTCGCCATCTGACAAAACCAGAACCGCACGTGTCGTGCGAACACTCGCATCTTGAGTCACTCCGCCTTTTTGAAAGGCCTCTTGAGCGTAGGCCAACGCTGTTTCAACGTTCGTCCCCTGAGTGCTGACCGAATTTGTATCCAGCGAGTCAATATACATACGAAGCGCATTCGGATCGGTGGTTAACGGAGATAAAAGTGAACTGCTACCTGCAAAAGCGATCATTCCGATTTTATTTCCGGGTATCAACTCCAACAGCTTCGCCAATTCAATTTTCATTTGCTGAAGGCGCGAAGGTCTGACATCTTCAGCCAGCATACTTTCTGAAACATCGGCCAACACCAAGAGCTCTACGCCTTCACTTTTGATTTCCTGTTGGCTTTCGCCGGCTTGCGGGCGGGCTAAAGCGACAATTATAAAAATAAGTCCCAACGCTTGCAGGGTCAGTTGTAACCGACGCTTGGTTATTGAAACACTCCGACTTAAATAACGTGTCACCTGAACACCGAAAAACTGAACCAACCGTGACTCAGATTTTTTTTCAGAAAAAAAGAACGCCATCACATAGACCACGACAAACAGCAGCAGGTAAAAATAAGATGAATCTTGCCAGCGTATTGAAAAATCCATTATGGCCCCACCCGCAACAAGGTCATTGAAAGCGCGCGACTCAATACGAACACCACAAGTCCGAAAATAATGAAGATCTGAAAATACTCTTCGTAGTGAACATACTTATTATCTTCAATTTTAGTTGTTTCGAGTTTGTTGATCTCTTCGAAAACGCCGGCCAAAGAATTTTCTTTGTTGGCGCGGTAATACTTACCGCCGGTTACTTGTGCCATCTGCGACAGCAGTTCGTCGTTCACGGTGCTTTCAAAAGGCTGATATGTTTTTCTCTTATTGCCGAACATATCCTGTGAATAGACCGGCAGCCTCGTCGGCCCGCTTTTACCGATACCTATTGTATAAATTTTAATTCCGTAACCTCTTGCAATCTCAAGGCCGGTCTCCGGATCAATTGTACCGGAGTTGTTTTCACCATCAGTCATGAAAATCATGACCCGCGATTTGGCTTGTGAATCTTTCAATCGGGCTGCGCCGCTTGCCATTCCCACCCCGATGGCCGTGCCGTCTTTAATACGCGCTGAAGCGGCCGTCGTGATCTGTGCAACGCGATCTAAAACCAGTTGGTAGTCTAATGTCGGTGGTACAAGAGTAAAAGCTTCTCCCGCAAAGATCACCACTCCGATACGATCGGACTGACGTTCTTGAATAAAGTTCGCAATCGTTTCTTTCGCTGACTCCAGTCGGTTCAACGGTTTCATATCCTCAATGAGCATACTGTCTGAAATATCCAGCACCAACACGATATCAAGCCCTTCAAGCGTGCGCTTGACCTGTGAATCGGCGCGCTGAGGACGCGCCAAAGCCAAAATAAAAAACAAAAGTGATAGAAGCAATAAACCCTGATTGAGTTTAAAATATGTAACACGGCCGCGGTTTTTCCATTCGGCAAAGCGGGTCAGGGCCCCCATTTTGAAAGCGGCTTTCGCAACCTGAAACACAAAGTAATAGGCCAAAACGCCCCACGGCAGCAACAGTAAAAATGCCCATGGCTGACCCCAAAGATACTGGTTCATTTGAGGCCTCTATGGGCTTCAATATAACGATACATCTTCTTCACAAGCTCGTGCTTCGTTTCCGCGGAAACGTTAGTTCCGCGCTTATTCAATTCGTCAAATTCAGTCAGAAATTTATCAAGCGCGATGCGGGTCTTTTTACATTGAGGATAGTGGGCTTTGAAATACTTTAAGGCTTTCCGCGAGCTCAGCTCAAAAAGCGGTATTTTATAAGACCGGACATTATAAAGCATGAAAGCTTTTTCAAGCTCGGCCAATTCGTAACCTTTTTTTTCTCCGACACGAATTGACCTGTAAAACTGGGTGTCGGGCGAAATCGGCGAATCGTACTGGCGTAAACCTAACTTAAGTCTGTGGTTGTAAGCCACGTTTCTAATCTTGAGCGCGACCGCCAAGATCACCAACACAAAGGCTAATCCTAAAGAAATTAAATAAATAGACGGAATCTCGATCGCCACGGGAAAAATCGGTCCGAACGGCTCTTGCGGCTTTTCACCTTGCGCCGGCGCCTTTAAAACGCTTACGACTTTTATAGCATTAGCCGTGAGCTGATACTGATGAGTTCCGTCCGTCAGAGTCAGCTCGCCAAGATTCACCTCACCGGCCTTGTAAACCGTTAGATCAAGTTTTACTCCAGCACCGGCCGCTTCAGCTTTAAATAGACGGTAAGCCGGATTGACTTCGTCTTGCACGGCGAGTTTCGCATCGGCAAAGTTGAAATCAGTAAGTGGTTCGCCATTGCATGTTAAAGCTAAGTGACGACCCACGGTCATCTGGTTGGCTTCTAGCCCCGGAACGTCTGCAATTTCGGCCTGGCAATTCAGTTGACCCATAACTCAGGATTTTCTTCTCTTAAAAAATGCCAGTAAGGACTGGTGATAATTTTCATCCGGTTTAAAACTGAACGAACGAACGCCTGCTCTCATCAGGTTTTTTTGAAAATAATCAAAATCGGTTTTAAATCTTTCAGCCATGTTTTTTCGGAATGCCGGATTCGACGTATCCAGCATCATCGTTTCGCCGGTTTCAGCATCTTGAAGCTCAATAAGTCCCAAATCCGGAAATAAAAATTCAGTTTCATCCTGCACAAGTCCTGCAATGACTTCATGCTTTCGCTCTAACAGTCGCAGCGAAGCCTCGTAGTTTTTATCCTGAAAGTCGCTCAGCAAAAAAACTGTCGAGCGCTTTTTCAAAACTCCGCGCAAAAAATCAAGTCCACTGCAGAGGTTGGTTTGATTCGATTTCGGTTTAAAATAAAGCAGTTCGCGCAAAATACGATAAACCTGTGACCGGCCTTTTTTAGGTGGAATATAAAGTTCAACATCGTTCGAAAACAACAACAGGCCGACCTGGTCATTATTTTTAATCGCGCTAAATGCTAATGTGGCCGCCACATAGGTCAGCGTCTCACCTTTGAAATAATTTTTAGACCCGTAATCAAGTGACCCGCTGACATCAACGGCCAATATCATTGTGAGTTCGCGCTCCTCTTCGTACGTTTTAATGTACGGCTTACCCGTCTTAGCAGTCAGCGTCCACGAAATCGAGCGGACGTCGTCACCGGCTACATACTCGCGAAAATCGGCAAAGGTCATTCCCTGCCCCTTAAAATGCGTATGATACTCACCCGAGAAAATATTGTTCACAAGCTTTCGGGTGTCGATATCAATACGTTTAACTTTTTTAAGTATCTCCGCCGGTACTGTCACTAGCCCGTTACCTCGATAGCCGCTAAAACTTCTTTTATGATGTCGTCTTGTTTTAAATTTTCAGCTTCTGCTTCGTATGACAAAATCAAACGGTGACGTAAAACTTTATAGACAACCGCTTTCACATCTTCAACCGTTACAAACCCGCGCCCGCGTAAAAAGGCGTGAGCTTTGGCCGAACGCACCAGGCTAAGGCTTGCGCGCGGCGAACCGCCCACGGTTACAAGCTTATCTAAACGACCCAGGCCGTAAACGGTCGGCTCACGTGTGGCCATCACGATGTCCACAATATAATTTTTGACTTTTTGATCGACGTAAATCTGATCCACAAGATTAATACATCCGATCAACTGCTCTTTTGAAATAACTTTTTGCAAAACCGGTTTCGTGTTCACACCCATGCGAGTTAAAATCTCAAGCTCTTCCGCTTTGGTCGGGTATGTCACATTAATTTTAAACATAAAACG
>JANPAD010000416.1:0-6324 GCA_031429735.1 Bdellovibrio sp.
CTTTAAAAACGGGTTGCATGTTGATTCCTCCATAGAGATGGTCCAAATAGGCCATCGTGATTTTCGGTTTATTGAGGATCATGAACGACTCGGTACCGCGTTTGCGGCACTCTCCCGGGTTGACTCCGAACATGTTTTTAAAGGCGCGGGTAAAAGACTCTTGTGATTCGAAACCCGCATTCAGTGCGATATCTAAGATGCGTTCATCGCCGGTACCGAGCGCGATGAGTGCATTAGAAAGTCGTCTTTTGCGAATATAATCTTTAAGCGTTTCGCCAACAGCTGAACTAAAAACCATTTGAAAATGCCACCGCGAAAAACAAGCCACATCGGCAATCTGATCGACCGAAAGATCGTCTTGCAGATGATCTTCGATGTAATCGACAGCGCGTTGGACCTGAGTTAAGTGTTCCATGTATCCTCTGAGGGTGTTTTAGCAAAGCCGTCTGGATAAGTTTTGATATTTTGTGCGGACATCAGATTTTTAAACCATTTAGTGCCGATTGACTAGGCCATATGCTCCGTAATCGAATCCGGTAATTTCAGCCAGTGGTGCATACGATCTTCGTAAACCGAAAACGTCGGAGCTGCAAAGTTCTGATCGGCGAATGCGCCGACCGCGGCAATTATGGCTTCAGGCATCCCGTCTGCAAACCAATACACCGTTGAGCCGCAAGTTGGGCAGAAGTGAAAAGTAGTCTGACCGCCTTCGTCACCGCTCCGTTTGTAAATAGTTGAGTTTCCGTTAACCACAGTTTTTTCTCGTTTAAGGGCCACCTGCGCGCCGAAAACACTGCCCGTGCGTTTTTGGCACTCGGTGCAATGGCAAAGAGCGGATTTGGTAATGGCTTCGGGGTACTTCAATGTGAGTTGGCCGCAGCAGCAAGAGGCTTGATGGGTCATTTGATCTCCTTCGCGTTGATCTGATTTGAGTCAAATTATCAAATTTGTTAAGTTAATAAAATTGAAATTAAATTACTTATAACTTAAAATAAATGAAAGTATGAAAAACGATATCCTGAAGATGGGGCTTGATGCTCTATTGCAGTTTGAAAGCATCGCACGTCACAGTAGCCTGAAAAAGGCCTCAGACGAGCTACGTCTTTCGCAGCCGGCCATCACGCATTCGCTCAAAAAGCTTGAGAACGGCCTTGGCGTTCAGCTTTGTATCAGGTCGCGCGCAGGCTTCGTCTTAACCGAGCCGGGAAAGCGCCTTTACGCGCACGTTAAAAAGATAAAAGATGAACTTAAATCTTACGAAGGTTTTTTGGCAGATAAAACCTCATTCGATGGGCTGCTTAATATCGGGGTGATTGATAATTTTCAAAACCTGCAGCTCGAAAAAACCGTTGAAAAATTAGTTAAAGCTTTTCCGCGGGTTAAGCTGAGTATTCAGGTTTATGCGGCCACTGAAATTCAGCAGCTGGTGGCTAACGGTGAGCTTGATGCAGGACTTGGTATTTTCAATCGCAAGCTTGAACAGCTGACGTACCGTAAAGTCGGTGAAGAGACGATCAGTCACTATATTTCTGAAAAACATGCTCTCTGGAACAAAAAAGAAGTTCACGAGAGCGATTTAAAAAGCCATATGAAAACATGGGTTGATATTGTTAACCGTGATAGAGCGGCGCTTGAATCAGAAATTTTTATTGAAAGTAGACTGGGCCGTTCCGGCTTTTATGCGAATAATCTGAATGCGGGCGTTCTGATTTTACAGTCTGGTCAGAGTATCGTTCCGTTACCGGCCGAATATTTGAAAACGAGAAATCTCGATTTTAAGTACCGCGCCCTGAACAAGTTTTTTAAACCGTTCGTACTCAAGCAGGAGCTTGTATTTCATAAAGGCTTCGCGCAGGCCTCGGCGGCTGCGATGGACTTTATTGACGGATTTTCCAAACTATAATGAATAAAAGTTATATCTGTTTACTGTGTCATATATTCTAAGTAATTGAAATTATACAATTAATCTCGTACAATCTCGACCTATCTAAGTGTTACAAAATAGTACCTTGCATTGAACAGTACTGTTCGGTATATACTATCAACATGAATACACAGTTTAACAAAGGTGTGATCGAAATGTGTGTGTTGGCCCTCGTCAGCCAGCGCGACTACTACGGGTACGAACTCGTCGAGACCATTTCAAAACGCATCGAAATTTCTGAAGGAACAATCTACCCGATACTCAGACGACTCACGGTAGAAAAATATTTTGAAACCTATCTGACCGAATCCAGCGAAGGTCCGCCACGCAAATATTACCGCATGACGGACCTAGGCCGACAAGAAACTAAAAAACTTTTACTCTCGTGGCAGAAGTTTTCTGAAGATGTGAATTTTATAATTAAGGGTGGAAGCTCAACATGACACAAAAAGAATTTATTTTTCAACTTAGATTGCAACTAGCGGGTTTACCAACGGCCGAGGTCGACGACATCATTCGTGACCAAGAGGAATTCATCCGAGACGCTTGTGCGGCAGGCCGAACTGAAGAATCGGTCGTCGCCGCACTCGGAACACCGGCAGATCTGGCCCGCAATTTAAAAGCCGAAATCAAAATCGAAAACGCGGAAGAGAAAATCTTTAAAGCGACTGAAGAAAAACATCTTTCAGAACAAATGAAAGGTGTATTCGGAGCTGTGGGAGCCGTTTTAGTACTGGCTCCGTTTAATCTGATTTTCGTCTTAGGGCCATTCACGGCTTTGATGGGAGTTTTGTTCGGTGGCTGGGTGACGGCAGTTACATTAGCTTTAGTCGCAATCGTATTGATGATCGTTTTCTTTGGCTATTTGGTTTTTGTTCCGGGCGGTGGAATTTTGTATATCGCGATGCTCTTCGGCTTTTTAGCTCTATTAGCCGCGGGGTGTTTCATGTTGGGTCTCATGTACATGGTGACTCAGTTTGTGGTGAAGATGATTTTAGGCTATCTGCGCTGGAACATCAGTTTTATTAAAAAGAATTTAGAGTAACGGGGATTAATATGAAAAAGTGGATGATATTTTCTTTATTGGCGACAATAGGCTGTACGGTGCTGGCTCTCATTTTCGGCTCGATGGCTGATTCTGATATGATGAAAGAGTACGGTAAGCGTGCTGCAAAAATTAAATTTTCCGATATGCCATTTCAAAACGTATCGGTTAAACTGGATGCGAAAGAAATTGAACGTCTTACAGTCAAAAGCCGCGCGATCAATATTAAAGTTGAGCCGTCACCTGATGAATTCATTCACGTCGAATACTCTTACTCCGGACCGCCGACAGAAGGCGAGCTTCCGCAAAATCGTAACGGGCACGAGCTCACACTAGATGCCGACGAATTTATGAAAAATGACGGACAATGGAAAATTGATATGTTTCAATCCGATGCTAATTTTAATATCAGTGGTGAAGACGCGCGTCTGACCATTAAGGTTCCGGCTCGTATTCAGACTGTAATTCTGAAATCTATTTCAGGCAGTTTAAAGGCCGAGAGCATGCAAATCAAAAAGCTGGTGGCCGATGCCGTGAGTGGCGATGTGATCATTCCGTCAGGCCAAATTGAAGAATTTGAGGTTCGAACGGTGAGTGGAAATTTGAAGCTGGAGGCCGCGGCAAAAAAAATCGATGCTAAATCGGTTTCGGGAAATCTTAAAATGACCTTACAAATCGCTGATGCGGGCCTCAATTGCGAGACCACTTCAGGCGATGTGGTGCTAAAGTATGAAAGAGAACCCAATGCGATGCTGAGTTTTAAGACAATGAGCGGGCAGGTTCGGGTCAGCGCTGCTCAGCGTATGAAGGTTGAGGGAGAGCTCAACGACTTCAAATTGGGCGCTGGGAACGGCTATATCAATATTAAGACGATTTCAGGCGATGCGAAGGTCCAATTAGACTCTGAAAATCAAGAACCCTAACAAGTTTTCATTGAGCCGGATTTTAATTGTCAATTTTGAGGCCAAATGCTGATATCCGACTATGAAAATCAAAATCCTAGCTCTAGTTTTATGTGCAGCTACGGCGCAGGCCGAAATTGATCTGACTCGCTTATCGCCGGCGCAAACCGTTCAAGAATCGCTCAATACTTTGCCGATACGCCAAGCGGCTATTCTTGAGACTTATCTGAAACAACCGCTGGCTCCACCGCCTGTGTGGCCTAAGGTCGGAATGCAGGATTTCGCAGGTACGATGATTTCGCGTCTGCTTTATAAAACCGATCTTCAAAATGTCAGCGAAAATATTTTAAAGCCTGACTTTAAGCCTTGGCTGACCGGAACTGATTTTGCGCTGATCGGTTCATTGTGCCGGCGTAAAGGCGACTACGATTTTGTTGCACAGTCTTTATTACGGATTGCTTACATTGACGATCAAGCGGGACAGAAACTTTTGAGCGTTCCTGCGCGTGAAAAGCTTCTTCACGTGTTACTTTATGAAAAAGGTATCGTTCATCACGAAAAAATTTCGGTCGGCGGCTGCATGACGGTCACGGATACCGAAAATCATATTTTGATGACCGAAATTTCGCGCTACCTGACAAATCAGCTTTTGTTCGCCGAAGCTAAGAAATTAAATCAGCCTGCCGACCTTTATGACAATAGCAAGAACGGCTTCGACCAGTGGATCTTGAATCACCTAGCTGAATATCTTAAAAAAGATTTTTCAGAATTCAACTCACGCCCTTACGAAGGTTACACGCAAATTACACTGAATAACCTTTACGACTACGCAAGAAACCCACAAGTTAAAATGATGGCCCAAATGGTGCTTGATTATTCGAGCGCCAAATTTGCGATCGGGTCGAACGGCATGCGCAGATCAGCTCCTTATCGCCGTCAGAAAGAATGGCTGAATTACGATGATCTGGTTCACTACGACACTGTTGTGGTCCGTAATTTCTTTTTAGCCGGTAACCATAATTACACAGGCTTCGCCGATAGTAACCGCAGTTCTGATACCTTTAACGACGAACTTTATCACGCTTTGATGGCCGCGGCCGGCAGTTACCGCACTCCGCGTCTCATTCTTGATACTCAAATTGAAAAAGAACAAGAGTACTTTCAGAAAATTCGCCACAGCGATGTTGAAATTTACCACTCGTCGCCGAGTTTCTTGTTAACGGCGGGCGGTCGCTACCGTGATATGCCTGATTTCGGCACGGGTGGTAACGACGCTTGGGCTGTTGCAACCACGATTCTGCCGACCAAAGGCGAAGCGACCATGAAGAATCTATTTTATATTGTGGGCGACAAAGAAAAAAACCGTCGTAACAACACTTGCATGACGAAAAACTTTGCCTGTGGGTTTAACATTCATGTTCCAGAAAACTTGGATGCCTCTTGTGTTGTGAAGAGCGGTAAATGGTCGTTCTACGACATGCAGAAATGCAAAAACTATGGTTTTTATGTGGCCATCAACCAAATGAAAACCGATAAAGAGTGGGATGACGTCAATGCAAACTACAATGTGATGGAAGTCGTCGAGGCCGACGGTCAATTCGACAAATTCATGAACAGCCGCATGCAGCAGAACCCGCAAAAAAATATCAAGCAAGACGCTGCAAGTGTGTATACAACTTACGACGGGCGTACGGTTGAGTTTTTCATCTACAACGCCAACTTAGGTGCATACTCTGTTACAAAAGTTAACGGAGTGAAGCAAACAGCTGACTTTAATTTGTGGCCGCGTGCTGAGGGTGATGTGATGAATTCGGTTGAGCCGGGTTTGATTGAAATTAAAAATACGAAACTTCGTCAAAAACTGACTCTTGATGCGCGAAATGCGCAGGCTCCAAAACGCACTGAATCTGCGTTATAATTTTAGAGCATTTTTTGCAGAGTTGTTAATAACGCAAGAGCCGCGACTTGCATAAGGCCAAGCTTAATGACCATGCGATGTTCAAGGTTGAGCATTTCACTGCGGACGAGGGCGAATTCATTGCGGACTAATGCAAATTCATTTTCAATATTTGTAAACTTCGATCTGACAAAGCTGTCTAGGTCCTTGAAGTCGTCTTTAGTTGCGAAATTGTAATCCATAAATTTATAGAACACGCCAATTGTGACTTCGGCTTGTTCACGGGTAAAACCCGCATCCTCTAGCTCTTTACTGTACTTGATCGCATTAAACATTTCTACCTCTGTGTAAAAATGTATCTTTACAAGATCGAAGCCAGTTTTAAATCAATTCAATTGCAGTTGGACATTGAGATATCCGAATTCAGTATGATTAGTATTTTTCTTCATTCAGGATTTTTTTGGCTTTTTCAAATTTTTCAGGAGCCACGTAAAGACGGTCAATGACCCTTGAACCTTCGTACTTTTGAAAAATTTGTGTCGCTTGGTCAACTGGA
>JANPAD010000417.1:0-2022 GCA_031429735.1 Bdellovibrio sp.
GCCGCCTTTGGCTGCTCAGCTGATATGATCGAAAAGTCACTAGGCAAATTCAAATACATCGACGAATCAAGCAAACAACATTTCTGTGAGCTGGTTGAACTGGTCGCACAAGAGGTTGTCACTTTACACGTCGAGATTTCAAGCCGTGAAGACCGTATTAACGAACTGAGCAAAGAGCTCGGCAACCGTTTTAAATACGACAACATGATCGGTAAATCAAAACCAATGCAGTCGCTCTATTCTTTAATGGATAAAATTAAGTTCGCCGATTCAACAGTTATGATTCAAGGTGACAACGGTACAGGTAAAGAGTTGATTGCAAAGTCAATTCACTACAACTCGCACCGTAAAGACAAAAACTTTGTGATCCAGAACTGCTCGGCCTTCAATGATAACTTATTAGAATCAGAATTATTCGGTCACGTTAAGGGTTCATTCACCGGCGCATTAAAAGATAAAAAAGGTCTTTTTGAAATTGCCGATAAAGGAACGTTCTTCTTGGATGAGATCGGTGATACGTCACCACAAATGCAGGTTAAGCTTCTTCGCGTGTTGCAAGAGGGTACCTTCACTCCGGTGGGTTCAACAGAAATGCGCAAAGTTGACGTACGAATAGTTGCGGCAACAAATAAAAACTTACGTGAAATGGTTGAAAACGGCACATTCCGTGAAGACCTGTATTACCGTTTGAATGTCATCAATATCCGTGTGCCGCCTTTACGTGAACGTAAAGAGGACATCCCGGTTCTTGTGGAGCATTTCTTGGCTAAAATTGCTGAATCTTCAAGTAAGCCTAAAAAACAATTGATGGGTCGTGCGGTTGAAAAACTTTACGATTATCCATGGCCAGGTAACGTTCGTGAATTACAAAATGAAGTTGAACGTCTCTGCGTATTAAGCGGTGATGAAGTCAAAATCAGCCACGAACTTTTATCACCTAAAATTTTAGAATTAGGCGAAAAAAGCAAAGTTCAGGGTTCACGTCTGCACGGCAAATTAAAAGATGCTTTGGAAGACCTCGAACGCGACATGATCAAAGAAGGTTTACGCCGCACGGGCTGGAACAAATCTAAACTGGCAAAAGAACTCGGCATCAGCCGCGCTGGTTTGATCATGAAGGTTGAAAAATACGGTCTTGATAAACGTAAGCTCGCACGCGTTTAAACGCACGGTTCAAAGTATTTTTTACAAGTATGACTAATTGATATGAAGGCCTTGGCTTAAACCCCACGGCCTTTTCTTTTGTAAAATGAGTTTTCAGGTACTTTTTTCCATTTTGAATAGTTCAACTATTTCATATACTTACGAACTACCCGTCCGCTTAAAAAAAGCCTTACTTTTCTTCATACCTGGCTAACAAATTTCGGCACAAGCTTTGAATAGAGTGTTGCATGCAGCTGATCGTTTTCGGCCAAGTGGTTGACCACCTGACTCGCGAAGAGAAGCTGCATGTGGGGAATTTTTGATATAGCTGTCATGTGGGGTGAATCATGTTCGATTTAATGCGGGATTCTGTTTGGCTGAAAGCATACGATCTAATCAAAGAAAAATACGGCAAGACGCTGTCTTACCGCGGAATTAAGTTGGTCTCGAGCGAAAGATCCGTCATTGGGGCAAATGACATCTACTATTCAAACGGCGACGATTTGATTATCCCTTTAAAATCAAAAAATCATAACTTAGGCGATGTGATTGTTGATCGCGGTTCTTTGCTGGACGCTCAGCAAAAAAGTGAAGTGGCTGATTTGGTTAAGTTTTTAGTTGAACCTAAGCTGTACAACATGCAATTAAAACAAACCGAAGATTCTTTGAAAAACGGCATTGGCCGATCACTTTCCTTGGTTGAAATTGAAGTCGAAGACGTTGTTGATCTTTACAGTGATGATAGTGACGCCAAGCCTCAGACTCTCTCGCAAATCATTCTTTTGAAGTCGCACACAGAACTGACTCGTAACCGCGTGGCTTTGAAGCTTCATGAAATGACCGAACGTAATTTGTTTGTTCGTTTAGACGATATTATCA
>JANPAD010000418.1:0-6886 GCA_031429735.1 Bdellovibrio sp.
GCCGGGAGAGGTTCTATAATAACCGCGGCCAATTGATCGCCGTACTTTTGAAACACTTCTTCTAAAAGATCGTCGCGGTCAAGCGGAGTCACGATTGTATTTTCGGCGGTTTGTTGTGAGATACCCGCGCTTGAAGAAGCAGCCACTCCGGCTAAGCCGCTACCTGCTTTAACCAAAAGCGAATCGACGTGACCATGATAACAACCTTCAAATTTTAAAATTTTATCGCGCTTGGTGGCGGCGCGGGCCACGCGAAGCGCGCTCATGACTGCTTCAGTGCCTGAAGAAACAAAGCGAACTTTTTCAACCCACGGAATATGTGAGGTGATCCATTCAGCCAGTTCAAGACTGTAAGGTTCGCAGGCGCCGAAGCTCCAAGCCGTTGAAATCATTTCGTGCACTTCAGCTTCAATTTCAGCATCGCGATGACCTAACACCAGCGGGCCAAAGCTTTGGCAGAAATCAATGTACTCTTGGCCTTCCACACTCCAAAGTTTTGCGCCTTGGGCGCTTTTGAAAAAAACCGGTGGACGACCCATGCCCGCAAAGCTGCGCACAGGTGAATGCACTCCGCCGGGAGCTACTTTTTTTGAGCGTTCAAATAGTTCTGCTGAGTTGATGGTCATAGAAATCTTTCCGTTCTTTAAACCGAATTAAGACGACCTACGTATAATTCGGTATTTCAATATAAATATTCTGGTCTCCACCAAGACGTTGTTTAAGCGCCTCGTAAGTTCGGCCGGGGCCGCAAATATGCAAAGACGATTTGATCTGCGGAAACTTCTGCACAGCCAGGTCAAACTCCAGCGGACTCATCCAGACAAAGGCCGCCGCTTCAGGGATTTTAACACTCTCAAGTTTCAAATCAATGCTATAACAGCTCAAGTGAGCTTTGTCACCGCCTGGCGAAGCTTGATTGTGGCTTAAACGGGCCCATTTCAGAGGTGCAGCAAAGTAATTTTCGACACGCGTCGGCTCGTTTTCGCCCAGCGACTCGTGGCTTCCGTTAACCCAAACGCACTGCTTGGCCAGCTTCTTCCATGTCTCAAGGCCCGAAGTCCACACCAGTCCGCTGTAGGGTGTCTGTATGTTCCATGCTTCAACTTTTGAAACATACAAGGCCGTGTAGGCTTCAGCTAAAATAGGCGCATGCATTTGACGGTTTGAAGAAAATTTAAGTCTTGTGCGGACGGTATTCGTCGGCAAATTTTTGTTGCTGATGAGCTGGGTTGATTCAACACGTTCACCGTTCGGTGTCAGGCCACGAATGATCTGAATCTTTCCGTACGGGCGCAGTAGACAGCTCATGCCTAAAGCTAAATGACAACCACCACCGTAAGACTTCAGCAGCTCACGTTCGGCCTGAGCAGCATCGAAAGAATCTTTACAATTAATCCCATCAAGAATTTCGATAAGGTCTGTACGCGATCGGTTAATTTCGATAGCCAGCGCACCTTGAGCCGCCGCGTTCGGGTTAGCCGTCAGCGGTGCGACCATCCAAAGACAATCAGACATTAATTTTAACAAAAACTGATTTGTTTCTTCAGAGGGGCCGCAAATGAGGCGGTCAATCGCCGCTTTGGCCACAATAAGTCCATCCACATTTTCATTTTCAAGCCATTTACGTATACGTGTCGCCATATTACCGCGAACCGACTGAAACTGCAGATCATCAATTGTAAACGGCAAAGCCCATTTCAAAAAAGGTGTCAGGTTATGGGCGCGTCGCGGAGAAGATGAAAAGATAATAATATTTTTTTTATCACGCGAAGATTTTTTAAATAAAAGTAAATCACGCTGATCAGCACGCGGCAAAGTTGCGGCTATAAATGTGTGTTCAGATTTTTCAGTGGGAAGATCTTTCCACGAATGCACAACAAAATCGGTTTTGTTTTCGATGAGGTCCGTTTTAAAGTCTTCCGTGAACACACCTTTTTCAGGCATCTTCCATAATGGATCGTTCTGGTTCTGGTCGCCGAGAGATTCACGAAATGAGTATTCGATTTTAATATCAGGGTATTTGGCTTGAAGGGCGGCTCCGACCTGAAAAGCCTGCAGCTGCGCGAGCTCACTTTGTCTAGCCGATATTTTCAATCGGCGAAGACTCATAAATCGTCCCATCCGAATGGGCGAACTTGAGCGCGTTTCATTTCGGCCTGTTTCCAGCTCTGAATACTGAGGTGAGCTTGCTCGACCTGACTCTTAATACTTTGTTTGTGTTCTTCAACTTCAGTCGTTAATGCATTCAGATCGTAATAATTCTGACCTGAGATAAGGTCTGATTGAAATTTCAAAGAGTCATGACGGAAGTCAAAAATAATCGGTCGATTTGCGTTCGGCTCATTTGGCGAGCGTTGCTTGATCCAGAGATTCAGTTCGTCATGCTGAAGCGGTGCCGCGATCACCAAGCATTGACTGACAAGAGTATTGTCTTCCAAGTGCAGAGTTTCGAGCGGCTCGCCGAAACGTTTTTCAGATCTGACTTTGTCGGGTTGACGACAGCGAATGCGGTAAGCCCATTTTTTCTGAACCCAAGGTACAATTTCTTCCACCAACTGGCCAGCGCCGATAAAGTCGATGCAGATTTTCAGATCAGAGTTTTTCGCGAAGTGTTCGTCGATTTTTTTACGAAGTAATGAACCGTAACTTTGAGAACCCAAGCCGCACAAAGATTCTTCCCGTATTTTTTTAACGGCCGAAAATAAATTTTGCACGCGGCCTTCGAATTTATTTTTAAAATCACCCACCGGTAACTGCGTCCACCAGTTTTTGAATTGACCGAAAACTTCGGTCTCGCCGACCAGCGGGCTTTTCAGTCCGCACAGAACCTGAATTAAAAATTCTTCAGCTTCGAGGTCACCGTAAATTTCGCAATCTTGATCAACCGAACCGGCTTGAAATAAACTTTCATCTGAAAATAAAATTTGACGTCGGCAGGTTTGCCACAAAAGACCTTGGTGGGCACGCGCGACCTCACCGTTCAAATTGAGAAATAAGTGGTCACCCACTTGATAGGGTTTGTGAACAATGATAAGACCAGACATAGGGTTAAATTAGCATGACCTCGCGACTTGATTGTCACAGGTTTGTCATGACCCCTCAATATCAGGTATTATATGCCGGAAATGAGACCAAATGAAGCAACTCAGTCGTCCTCGCCGTAACCGCAAAAATGCCGGCGTAAGAGAATTGGTCGCCGAGACCCGCCTGCATGTTGAGCAGCTCATTTACCCGGTTTTTGTTTGCGAAGGCCGCGACACTGAAACCCCGATCAAAACCCTGCCCGGCCAATCGCGCTGGACTCCCGATTTGTTGTCAAAAAAAGTTAAACAGTGGCAGGCCTTGGGGCTCAATCATTTCGCGATTTTTCCGCAAATTGCTGAAAGCAAAAAAGATAAATACGGCAAAGAGTCTTTAAACAACAACGGACTTTTAGCGCAAACAATCAAACGTCTAAAAGACGATCATCCCGATATTAATTTAATCACGGACGTTGCTCTTGACCCGTTTTCTTCTGACGGTCATGACGGTCTAGTTGAAAACGGAAAAATTTTAAATGACGAAAGCGTTGAAGTCTTGGCGCAAATGGCTTTGAAGCAAGCCGAATGGGGAACAGACTGGGTAGCGCCGTCGGACATGATGGATGGCCGCATCGGCGCCATCCGCAAGGCACTTGATCAAGCTGACTTTTCAGACGTCAGTATTTTGGCTTACACAGCTAAATATGCTTCTAGTTTTTACGGGCCTTTCCGTGATGCTTTAATGTCAGCTCCTAAATTCGGTGATAAAAAAACTTATCAGATGGACCCGCGCAATTCGCGCGAAGCAGTGCGTGAAGCTCGACTTGATATGGCTGAAGGTGCCGACATGATTATGGTGAAGCCCGGTTTACCATACTTGGATATTGTGGCTCGACTTGCAAAAATCGCGACCGTACCGGTTGCGGTTTACAATGTCAGTGGTGAATACGCCATGATCAAAGCGGCCGCGCAATTGGGATCGCTTGATGAAGACCGAGCTATTATGGAGACCATGACTGCATTTAGACGTGCCGGTGCTGATGTGATATTAACTTACTTCGCTCCGCAAGTGGCTCAGTTACTGAAAACAAAACAACTTCTCTCGTAAATATAGAGTTTAGCTTAGGTCGGATTGATCAATTGCAAAAACTTTTTGACCTGATTTTTTAGCGTCGGATTATCTCCGCCATTGAGACTGAGTGCCAAGCCCGCATTAAAACTCATCAGCAGCTCGACCAAAACGTTCACACCATTTTTAACTTCAGCTGCTTTCAGATTTTTAACTAAAGCGTCTTTTACTTTTTCAATGCGGTCAGTGGTTTTAAAGTAGGAATGTCTTCGACAGTGCCGGCTAAGCGCTTCGGCACAGCGCGAGAGATGGCGTCTGTTGCACTGTTTCTTGCTTCAAATGATTCTAGCTGCATTGCCGGCGCCGACATTTTAGCTGACGGTGGTTTCGGCAACGTCTAAGCTTTGTTTGAGAGTTTAACAAAGGAGTGCTTATGAAACAGCAACGTGAAGCTTACATTGTCGGTGGCGCCCGTATCCCCTTCATGAAGTCGATGACGAAATATTCAAACGTCACGACTTTTGATTTGATGTTGGCGTCGATGAAGGCGTTGGTTCAAAAGTACTCTCTGCAAAATAAAGCTGTCGGCGATGTCGCCGTCGGCGGCGTGATGCTCGCACCACAAAATTGGAACTTGGCCCGCGAGGTCAGCCAATCGTCAGGCTTGAATTCGCTCAGCCCCGGTTACAATGTGCAACGTGCTTGTGGCACCAGTCTTGAGACCGCTTGGCAGTTGGCAGAAAAGATAGCCCTCGGACAAATTGAATCCGGCATCGCCGGTGGCGTTGATACCAACAGCGATATCGCGATTTCGGTTTCAAATAGTTGGGCACGCAAACTTCTGCAGATCAATTCAGCCCGCACTTTGATGGATAAGCTCAAAATTGTTTTCAGCTTCCGGCCATCTGATTTCAGCCTGCAGTATCCGGCCGTGATGGAACCCCGTACAAAAATGTCGATGGGTGAACACACCGAATTGATGGTCAAAGAATGGAAAATTTCACGTGAAGATCAAGATCAATTAGCAGCGCTTAGTCACCAGAATGGCGCCAAAGCTTATCAAGAAGGTTTCTATAACGACCTCGTTTTTGAATTTAATGGCGAAAAACAAGATGGTACTTTGCGCGCAGATACAACCGCTGAAAAACTTGCGAAATTAAAACCGGCTTTTGACAAAGCAACCGCCGGTACACTGACGGCGGGCAACTCCAGCCCGTTGACTGATGGCTCAGCCGCCGTGTTGCTGGCCTCAAAAGAAGAAGCCGCAAAAAACAATTGGCCTTTGCTGGCTCGCTTTGTAGATTCTGAAGTGGCCGCAGTTGATTACGTCAAAGGCGAAGGTCTTTTGATGGCGCCGACGGTTGCAGTGAGCCGCATGCTTGAACGCAACAATCTGACATTGCAAGATTTCGACTTTTATGAAATTCACGAGGCTTTTGCCGGACAAGTTCTTTGCACATTGAAAGCGTGGGAGTCTGACGAGTACTGCCAAAAAAGACTGGGTCGTAAAACTGCGATGGGCTCAATTGACCGTTCAAAAATGAATGTCAAAGGAAGCAGTGTAGCTTTAGGTCATCCGTTCGGCGCTACCGGCGCACGTATTGTTGCAACTCTTGCCAAAACACTTTCGCAAGCCGGTCCAGGTAAACGTGGCTTGATATCTATTTGTACCGCGGGTGGAATGGGCGTTACCGCTATTTTAGAATCGGTCTAAAAGCGTATGCTTTTAGAGAACACTGTTTTAATCGCCCAGACCTAAGTAAGCCTACTTCTAAATTGGATCGTTCTGAATTGGCGCATTTTAAGATTTTTTAAAATCCGTCTCGATTGGGCTCAGTGCAAATAAGTTTTTCGAATAATCGAAACTTCGCCAAGTCTTTTCTAAATGCACCAGACACTCAAGTGAACCATTTCGGGCCATACGATAATCCAGCAAATAATAAGTTATCTAGGATTAGTTTTAAGTTCAGGTACACTTAAATTTATGACCAACCCAGGGAGCCCCATGAAGAAACGTCTGATGATTGCTGCAGCGGCTATTGCTTCAGTCCTAACTCTTATTGCCTTTCAGAACTGCTCTATGAAAGCGGGCAACTTTAGCTCTGCCTCGACAGGCCTAGCTCAAAGCAGCGGTCAACTTCGAACGGGAGCGTCTCCTGCACCGGCGCCGGCACCTGCCGCTGGGCCGCGTCCGTCGCCAAATCCTGCTCCTGCTCCGGGAGTAAGTCCAACTCCGAATCCTTCACCTGCACCTGCTCCTGCACCGTCACCTTCTCCGGGCCCAAGCCCTACACCGAGCCCTGCTCCAGCTCCTGCTCCTGCTCCTGCTCCTGCGCCAGCACCAGCACCAGTTGCATGTATGATGGATCAACGCACGCAAGGCACAATCATGGGTATCAGTGGTCAACCACCCATTGCGTCGACCTACGCGACCATATTCACTTACGCAGGAATTCCTGAGTTTAGTGTTCCGGGTTCTACTTCTGTTACAATTTCGGCAGACTCAGGTTGTGTATCTGAAAGTTCGCTGACTAATCCCGGCCGCTGCCCAGCTCCGGGAAACGGACCAGTTCCGGCTTGTAGCCGTCAACAATACTTCTCAGTTAGCATCACGGTGAAATGTGATTCGGCGAGCGGCAGCGCCACATCTTGTACCAACTTTGCAAATCGTTTCGATACCGACATTGAGTTCGATGATCCGGATTTGGGTAATTTGGTATCAGTGTCAGCTTACTACAGCACCAATATTTGTGATCAAGCCGCGGCAAAGCCCCTCAGTCAAGCCTTCTTTCCAAAT
>JANPAD010000419.1:0-10495 GCA_031429735.1 Bdellovibrio sp.
AAACGATCTGCGGAAGATCAGGCACCTGTTCGAGTTGAATAACCATGGCCTTGTTGACCGGAGCCGAAGCATAGTGTGGCAATTTTGAAGGAGAAATCTTTTCAATATTGAAAAACAACGCTAAAAGAGCGACGGCGGTGCTCAAGCCCGAAAGAACTTGCCAGAAGAGTATCTTTTTCCGATTAAGACGTTCCGCATGAAGCGCCTGTATGCGGTAAGCAAAGTAGGGGTCTGGGATTGGACCTTTTAGGTCCTTGATATCTTTCATAACCTAGAGACGTACGAAAACGTAAAACGATTCAGCTATTCCATTTTTTTTGATAATTCTCACGAGCTCGAAATAAACGAGATTTGAGCGCAGATTCTGATAGGCCAGTAATCTTAGCTGCCTCATTTGCAGACAACCCTTCGCGATCGACCAGCAAGAGTACCTCTTGCTCGACCGGGTCCAAACTTACCAAAACTTGCCATACCTCAAGCTCAGCTTCAGAAACCGATGTCGCCTGGAATTGGTTCGATTCAATTAACTTTTGTTCGTACTTTTTACGTCTTTTAAAGTCGATAAACAGATTTTTCGATATCTGAAACAAATAGGCTTTAGGACTTTTTACATTCTGGAATGACTGAGTCAGAGCTTTAAGAAAAGTCTCCTGAGCTAAGTCTGTTGCAATAGCCTCATGACGTGTTAGGTAAAAACAAAACCTCAAAACATCTTTTTCATACAAAATAATAAATTCTCTTACTGAATTATCCATTAATTATTGATGTACAAACCAATACGGCTGACATTTTCGACATAGTTTTTATTTACAATTTGGAATTGATCGTAGTTTGACTCATTAACAAATCTTTCGTTTTCAAAATACACTTTAAAGTTTCGCGAAAGCTTAAGGTCAAAACGCAAACGCACTGTTCTCGCGTCGTCAATTCGCTTAAAAGTTGTGTAATCGTTTGTAAAAATTCGATGCGATGTTTGAGCGGAAAGACTTAAGCGTCCAACCTCAAATTTATAGGCCACAAACAAGCCTGCATCAACAGATCGATACGCATAGGGTAATGTCCCACCCGTAAGAACTAAATCTTCAGATTGATTAATATTGAAAGCTCCCATAAGGCTAACTTTAAAAGTGCTATTATCGTAAATACCTTCACCTTTATAAGTCGAATAGCTCCCGTCGACATAGCTAAAACTCGGTATGGCCGATTTTTTCTGTGACTGATCAGTGCTTAATTTAACTGAAAAATCAGATGGTAAATAATAACCACAACTCAAGTTCAAACCGTTTTGAGTATACGATGTAACTGAATTCGCCCGAGTGATATTTGTGTACGCTTCAGTTTGTAAATCTGCATTTTCAAAATAGAAGTTCAATGGAATATAAGCATTGATATAACTATCTTGGTAGTTGCTGACCCCAACCACATTATTGTGATCGTAACTTGCGCCCAAACCTATATCGAAATTTGTCTTATACAAGTACTCAAAGCCCACCATCAATTCAGTAATGGGCTTTCCGACCGGAGCAGTTTCAGACGTGTAGATATTACTATCATAACCCACATTTAAGTCGGCAAAAAGATAGAATTCGTGCGGGCTCTGACTGTTGTTAGCGTTTTGTATCGGTTGAAGTGAGTCATCTGCGCCTTGCTTCAAGAGCTGATCTTCCTCATTCACTTTTTCTTCGTCTAATTCAACCTGACAGTCTTGCCGCAATTGAATGCCTTTTGGATGATCTTCAAATAGAGAGTCTTTTAAATAAACCAAGCAGCTTTCGTTTTCGTAGTCTGCATACGCAGCTCTTGCTCGATTTAGGTTTTCATCACTTTGGATATTTATGGCTTGTATGAGTTCATTTGCTTGAGGCTTAAGACTTGAACGTTCAGAGACAGCTTGGGCACTTTTTAATGCTTCAGTATTCATATTTAGATTAAAATATGAGAGCGCAGAGTAGTAATGTGCCGAGGCCACATAGGAGCCCCGAAGCCGACTCACCTGATTAAAACGATTGGCTGCCGCTTGAAAATCTTTAAGTTGATATTGGCAAATACCCAAATTAAACAAGCTTAATTCATCTGAGGGATTCGTTCGTAGGGATTTTTCCAGCAATTCTTTTGCTTTTTGGTACTCTTGCCGCTGCATGAGTTGATAAACTGTACTGGGCTCATTCTTTTGTGCAAATGCCATCGAGCAAAGAAGAAAAATTGAAAGAATGAGTGCTTTTACCATTCAAAGAGCATGACAGGCGATTCGATAAATTTCAAAGAATTCCAGACTTAAAATTCGAGATCATATGAAATTAGGGCCCGGTTTTTTTTACGTCGGTTGATGCGGCCTCAGATATCACTTCGTCTTTTTTAGTCTCAAACTTTTTCTTCGCTAAATTGATTTTAATTTCATTGTATTTTGTTTTAAAGTCTTTGTCTTGCTGCGCAATTAATTCTTTAGCTTTTTTATAGTCTTTTTCAGCCTGAAGGTTTGCGGATCTATACGCAGTTGCGGCAGCTGCCTTTGTCGCTTGATACTGTTTGTAGGCTTCAGCCAGTTCGTTTTTTTGATCTTTTTTATGCTGAACAGCTTCGTCTTGAATGCTTTTCATTCCTTGCGACACACCGGCCGCGTGGGCATTGAAAAATAAAAAACTGAGTGCGAAAATCGAAATGAAAACTGATTTCATATTGGGGTCTCCTCTTTAAGTCTATAAGATATTATCGGTTGGTTTCGACGAAAACTTCGTCTCCGACTGAAACAGTTCCTAAAATTTCAGGAACAAAATAAACCCCGAATGGAATTTTATTCGATCCTTCTTTACGGCGGTAGCCGGCTAAAGTTGCCAAGGTCTCTTTTGAAACGGTTTTTCCAGTTTCGACATCCTGAGTAATCACCGGACAACGCCCGCACAGTTTAGGATTTGCCAAAACAACATCGCCTTTTGAATTCTTAATCGTCACACGGGCCACTTCGTCTTCAGCAAAAGCCGACAAGCCTTCAATAATCATATTTGAACGGAAGCGTTCCATTTGACTGGGGGCTTTGCCTTGGCTCAGCAGACGCCCGTTGAGCTCTTCAAGCGAAGCCGTGTTGGTCATGAGCAACGGCCGTGCATCTGAAAACATCGTTTGTTTAACTGCCTCGGTCGCAGACGCACCCAAGTCGCGGAAACTTTCGGATTGGTAGCGAACAAGCTTCACTGTTTTGGTTAAAAAATCTGAAAGAGCTTCGTTGATACTTTTGTTTTCAATACCGGCTTTGAAGGTTTCACCCCAAATGGTGACGTCTTCAACCAGTTCGCACTCTTCAGTGGTGTTGACTAGAATTTTATTGGAGCCCGCGTACAGGTGTAAGAACGGACCTTGCACGGATGTTTGGATTTCAGCCAGTTTCGAAACTGTTCTGAGAGTCAAAAATTGATTTTGCTCGTCGACAATCATCCAACGGCGGTCGTTGACCGGGCCGTTGGCGTCGAACGTAAGGTCTTTCATAGCCATGCCTCGGCATGACTTTACAGGATAAATATAAAGTCCTGTAATTCGCGCAGACATCATTACCAACCCAAGATGTAGGCAAACATCAACGGAGCGCAAATCGTCGCGTCACTCTCAACGATAAACTTAGGCGTATCAATCGCTAATTTACCCCAAGTGATCTTTTCGTTCGGGATCGCACCTGAGTACGAGCCGTATGAAGTTGTTGAATCTGAAATTTGGGCGAAGTAGCTCCAGAGCGGAACATCCTCGTAACCTAAATCTTGCGACAGCATCGGCACAACGCAGATTGGGAAATCGCCAGCAATACCGCCACCATTTTGGAAGAATCCGACTTTGTTTTTAGCCGACATCTCTTTATACGCTTCAGCCCAGTAAATCATGTAGTCAATACCCGATTTAACCGTGCGTGAGCTTTTGATATCGCCTTTAATGATGTGACCGGCAAAAATATTACCGGTCGTTGAATCTTCCCAACCTGGGCAGATGATTGGCAGGTTTTTTTCAGCTGCTGCTAATAACCAAGAATTTTTTGGATCGATTTGGTAATGTTTTTTTAATTTACCGCTAAGTAATATTTTGTACATAAATTCATGCGGAAAGTAGCTTTTGCCTTCGGCTTCAGCCGCTTGCCATTCTTCTAAGATAACATCTTCAATACGGCGAATGGCTTCTTCTTCAGGAATACACGTGTCGGTTACACGGTTCAAATGACGTTCTAAAAGTTTTTGTTCATCTTCAGGAGTCAGATCACGGTAGTTCGGAATTCGCACGTAGTGATCGTGTGCAACTAAGTTGTAAATATCTTCTTCTAAGTTAGCACCGGTGGTCGAAATGGCGTGAACTTTACCCTGGCGGATCATTTCAGCTAATGACAAACCAAGCTCTGCAGAGCTCATTGCACCCGCTAGGGTCACGAGCATTTTGCCGCCTTCATCAACTAATTTTTTATAGCCTTGGGCCGCATCTTTTAAAGCTGCGGCGTTGAAATGACGGTAATGATGGTCAATAAAGTTCGTGATCGTCATCGACATAGAAATCCCCATTCTTAAAATGAACGGCAAATTTACTGTTTAGGAAACAGAATGACAAGAATTAGTTCAACGAAAAATCAGCCGATCTGCGCTGCTACTTTTTTATCCAGTTTTTCTTGTTTGGCTTGCTTATACCAGTGATAGAACGTGACCAAAATAACCGTCATGCCCAGTAAAAAAATGCAGAGAGCCATGCCGAAGAAGATAATCAAGCTCATTGAGCGCTCAATTCAGTTTGCGTGTTTTCGGTGATGTCACGGATAACCCAAGAAGCCATTGTAAAGCCGAAAGCGCCTGTCACGAAGCCAGCTGTGCCGTAAATAATTGAACGGTGCATGCAACCGTGGGGGTCGACTTCCCCTTGCGGGCAAACGCATTTAAAACCTTGGCCGTTATCGTATTTCAACTCGATCGGCTGGCGCGGGAGTTCGTCAGAAAACACGCAGGGGATATTAAAGAATTTTTCTTTCGGAAAGTTATACTCTTGACGAAGAATTTTTCGAACCGAATGTGACAACGGGTCGATTTCAGTTTTAGCCAAGTCGATAATTTTAATACGGGTCGGATCCATTTTACCGGAAGCGCCACCGCTGGTGATCACTTTTGTACCGCGCGTACGGCACTCGTTTAAGAGGTGGGTTTTTGCGGTTAAGTTGTCGATGGCATCTAAGATGTAATCAGGTTTCAATGCGAAGATCTGTTCTGACGTATCTTTGTTGTAAAACAAAGGAAGCGCTTCAACTTGAGCCTGCGGATTAATTTTTTTCAAACGTTCAGCCAAAATGAGGGCTTTTTTATGTCCGACAACACCTTGAACGGCGTGCACTTGGCGGTTGGCATTTGTAATACAGATTTCATCGTGATCGATTATTGTCACACGGCCAACACCCGAACGAAGAATCATTTCAGCGGCCCACGAACCCACGCCACCAAGACCTATAATCATGACATGCGAATTGAAAAGTTTTTTCATCATTTCGTCGCCGACAAGCCGGCCCATGCGGTCAAAACGACGGTGCAAAGTGTAGTTGTTTTCAGGAATCACAAAGTTGGTGGTATTAGGGCTAATTTCAGTCGTGTTCATAAGTACGAGTTTTATAGCAGAGGACTTACAGGCTGAAAAGTCTTTTAAAGTTGCTGGTGTTGGTTTCGAGCACGTCAAAGGCGCTTATATTTCTTATGAGGCCAATAACCTCAGCCACACGGTAAATAGAGGTCGGTTGATTGAGCCCTTCCCAGCCTTCAGGAGCCTGATCGGGAGAATCGCTTTCGATCAAAAGATACTCTAATGGTATTTTTTTTACACAGTCATGCAGCTTTCGGTTCTTTTCAAAAGTTACCGCCCCGCCCACTGAAATCAGAAAACCTTTGTCGATGTAGCGCTTGGCCGTTTCGAAACTTCCGGTGAAAGCATGCACGAGGCCCGCGGTCGGAGGCGCTCCCCACAGGTCAAAAATCTGCACGGCTTTGTCGTGCGCCTGCACGATGTGCAGAATAAGAGGTTTTTTGAAAGCTTTCGCGAGTTCGATCTGCGCTTCAAACATCATGATCTGCAAAATTTCAGATTCTTTCATAATATGCGGTCTGAAATCCAAACCTGTTTCGCCCAACGCCATGGCTTCGGGTAACAATTGCGCCAGTTGATCTAAGGCCTGATCGCAAACCTCTTCATCATTTTCGGCAACGAAGTAAGGGTGCAGGCCAAAACCCAAACCAATGTGCGTGGGAAATCTATCTTTTAGTTCGCGTTGTCGCTGCCAGTCTGCGGGGCTGACCCCACCCTGCAAAAAGAACGTGATGTCTTTTTCGAAGGCCGCGCGAAGTATTTCATCACGACTTTCGTCGTTGAATCTCTCGTCAGCTAAATGTGAGTGCACATCCACGTATTTCAAAGTTACCGCCCTCGGTCCAGCTTACGACTAGACTCAAATTTAAACAACAAATGCCGATAAGAAGTATAGAATTTTTATAAGCGAAGGAGCTTTCACATGAGTCACAAACCTCTTCAATGGGCCGTTGATATTAAAACCACATCAGGTTCAGTTTTAAAACCCTTCGAAGTCCGTTTTTGGGATCTGCATTCAGCTCAGGCTCCTGAGCATTTACAAAACATGCAGCCGCACTCCCCGTTTAAATTCTTCAACGATGCCATTTTAGCGCTCAGCTTTCATGAGTTGACCGGCTTTAAAAACGTTTCAAAAGAGCAACGCGAATTTACGACGAGCTGCTATCATTTTTTTGATCACTACACCGAACTTTACAAAAAATCGGCTCAACGAGTGAAATCTTTAAGTCATAAAGCTTTGGTTTCAAGAAAAGTTGTTGAAGAGTTTGAACAAAAAGTTCTGGCTATTTTAGAAAATTCTTTTTCAGGCTCTGCTGTCAAACTTGCGGATGTATGTGAAGTTTTGCAACACATTGACCAATTTGAAAAACAAATCGGCGCCCCGTTGATTTACAATTTTGCTATTCACTTCAGCGCGGCTTTTACCGAGAAATTAATTCCGCTTTATTCGTTCTTATTTCATTTGCGTTCAGTGGTGGCCGTTGATCACAACGCGCACGTTGACGACTCTTCCCACGATTCAGTTAAATGCGATTCGATTTCAGATTATTTGTCTAAGTCGGACTACACCGTGAACGATGCCATGCTCTACTGGCACTTTAAAAAATTAAGTGCACAAACTGAAGTGGTTGTTAAGGGCGGGAAACAGGTCTCAGCCGATACACCGACTTTCGTTTCTAAAATGCATGACCACTTTCACCATTACAGCCACAACGCTTGTCACTTAGTTGATCAATTGCCTGAAAAGTTTTTGAATTCGCTGACAAACGAAGAACTTGAAGAGGCTTTACACCATGTTCAAATGGACTGGTTGCTGGGTTCGTCTTCAGGCTTGTTGTTCCGTATCCGAGAAGAGCTTTTCGGTTTACATGAAGGTTACGAACAAATTTTCTGGTCTGAAGCGAACAGCTTGAAGTCTAAAAAGGCTTCGTCTTTAAGTCTGTGCTTTGAGTTGAGTGAAAAAGATATCGTAATTCATAAAGTCGCTTAATTTAGACTCTTTAAATTTAATTTAAAAAAGCGGCCGTGCAGCCGCTTCTTTAAATTTTACAAACTTGTTCAAATTCTATTTTCTAATAAGACTTTCAAATTGGCTGCCGTAAACAAAAAGCAGGCTTCCGCCTTTCAGCGCATCGACCACCGAACGGACGCGCGACAACTCAATTGCGGGACAACCCCAACTGCGGCCCATCGTACGCCTGTTCGGATTCACGTAGTCCGCTCCGTGAATGACAAGGGTGCGCGCCCGGGCATTTGAGTTGGTCGCTTGCAATCCGTCAAGACGCACAGAATACCCGTGTTCGCCATTGTAAGTTTCGGCCACACGGTAAATACCCATCGAACTGGCCAGAGAATTCGGTTCGTTTGAGAAATTTTGCAGCACCCCGGTCTGATTGGGATCAGAACCTTTTCCGTGTGCCACCAGCAACGATTCGACCGCTCCGGTTCGCAAATTTAAAACGAACATGCGTTTGCGGTTCGAGGGCAATCGGTAGTCGATCACCGTGAGATAGTTTTTATTCAAAAATGCACGCGCATTGTTATCGAGGTAATAAAAAGCCAGATCAAGTGGCCGCTGGGGAATGACCCGTAAGGCCGCTTGGCGTAAAGTGATGCGGCCTGAAACAACGCGCTCACCTATTGAGGCCGCCATCGCAAAATTCGATTGAATGAGAATAAATATGATAATGGCGATCCCTGTATTCAGCTTCATACACAGCCCTCTAGGTAAAGAGCAGTATATACAAGCCCAGTGCCATTCGTGTGTCTAAAAAAGCTCTCTGAAATTTATTCCGAACTGTCTAATTGTTTGTCATTCTAATTGGAATGCATCTTGCTGTGTTGCTTATAGCAACTCGGAGGTCCTATGAAAAGTGTCTTTTTGGCTCTTATATTTTCATCTTTGTGTGCTTTCGGGCAAACTTACCAAATGGGCACTCCCCGTTATGCCGGACCCGGCTGCCCCGCCGGCACAGCCTCATTTGCTTTGACTGAAGACGGACAATCGATCTCTATTTTGTTCGATAAATTCATCGGCCAGATAACTCCTGGCATGCGTGGTCTTTCGATGTCATGCCAGATTGTGGTTCCCGTCAGCTTAACACCGGGATACTCACTTGATACCACCGTAATCTATTACAACGGTTTTACGAATCTACCAAAAGATGCAGCGCTAAGGCTTACGACTTCAGGGTTTTCGATCTCGCGTATGGCTCCGCGACTTGCAACGACAAGCTTAATTAACGGTCCTAATATGAATAACTTTTCAATTCAGCAACGAGTTTTAAATGGTCTTCCAAATATTCCGAAGTGTCCGAAAGATCCGAATCTGAGTTTAACAATTACAGCTGAACTGATTGGGCGTGGTATTCAGGGCTCATTTGCAATCGATTCTGCGGATGTTGGCGGAGCCGGGGTTGTTGTGAGTGTCGGTCTTAAGCCTTGCAGGATTTAAAACAAATTAGTAAAACAGAATTTTAGCCGATTCTCTACTGCGGCTTTTCATAGGCCGTATGGTAAATGAAAAGAAGACTGCCGTTCTTGATTTTTTCGACAATATCATTTGAATGACTTTGTTGAAGAGCCGGACAGCCCAAACTACGACCCATGATCGGCCTTGTCGGGTCAACGTATTCGGCACCGTGAATGACAATCGCACGGTCGCGGGCATTTGAATTCAACTCAGCAGATAAACCGTCAAGGCGCACTGATAAACCGTGGTCTCCAACATAAGCTTCAGAAACCTGGTAAAACCCCAATGATGTCGCGTAGGACCCCGAAACATTTGAAAATTTTTTGGCAAAACCATCGTGCTCAGGGTCAGAACCTTTTCCGTGTGCGGTTAGTTCTTTCGTAACTGCACCCGATTTGAGATCAATTAAAAAGAATCTTTCATTTACTGAATGAAGTCGGTAATCAATTAAGGTGATGTAGTCTTGGTTTGAAAACTGATCTTTGTGCAAATCGAAATAAGCCAAAGCTAAATCGAGTGGACGCTGAGGCACACCGGCTTGACGAGCCGCCTGATACAGCGTCACGCCACCGTCAACTAAACGTTGTGAAATAGGTTCACCCGGGGTCGCGAATCCCAATCTTGACAGAAAAATAATGAAGAAAACGCCTAAAAAGGCAAGTCGGCCGAAGACCATAACTAATCTTTCCTTAGCCGAAACCAAAAGACAACTGATTGAGAACGCTTTTTAAAAGAACTATTCTGCCGCGACAGGCGCTTTTTTAGAGAAATACTTTTTATAGAGAAGGTAAAGCAGGACTAAAGCTATAATGCACAGAAGAATAATTTTAAACTGGCGCAAGAATTTGAGAATCACCTCGCCCTTATAAGCCAATAAAAGTATTTGAGTCGGAACCGAGATCAACGCCGCAATACCGTCGATGAGACCGAACTTCCATGCTGGAAAGCGCAACATCCCACAGGCCAAATGTCCAGGAAAGCGAATGCCCGGTGTAAACCTGAAAATACCACAAGCGTAAGCTCCGTATTTATGAGTCCAGTCTTCAATTCTTTTACGACTTTCTTCAGATAAAACAGATTTAACAGGCTTCCAGTCAAAAATTCGACGGCCGTAAAAGCGCCCGATTGCGTAAATTAAAAAATCCGCGCTAAAGACAGCTAGAAATGCAACGAGGGCCGCAGTCTCAGGATTAATGTGAGGCGCACCCTTATAGGGGGGCGGATAAAGTTGCGGGTTCATGCCCATATACGCCAGAAGCCCAACACTAATGAGCGTTGCTTCTTCCGGAAACGGCAAGCCCACAGCGGAAAGCATCATCATCACGATCAAGAACGTATAGATCCACGTCGGCTCGTAGGCATAGGGAACTAGGCATGCTAATGTGTCTTTGCTATCTAACAGACACTGAACCAGGGTGAATTGCATCTTGCTATCATTCG
>JANPAD010000420.1:0-4336 GCA_031429735.1 Bdellovibrio sp.
CTGCCGGTACGTTGATTGAATAAGCCTGACCCTGACTGTTAGTACCTGCAATTTGGAGAGCTTGAGTAACTGTCAGGTCAATTATGCTAGCGCCCATCTGATTCGATACTGTTAAAATCGCTGTACCTTGCGCGGATGAGGGCAATTCATCAATTTGTTCACCGAGAGCCATTTTGATCGTATTGATTTTTTGAGCGACGATCAATAATTGGTCCAATTGAACTCTGAGCGAAACCAGTGAAGGTGTGTAAGCGAATCCAAAAGGCGCCGCACCGTCAACTTGAATCTGAACATAGCCGGATTCTTTGTCGCTGGCTTCCTGGTAAATTGAAACTTTTGACATGAGTTGCTGACAGGCTTGAGGGTGCTCTTTTGCTATAACTTCACTGCAGAGACGTGGATCAGGATGGTAAACACTTGATGTACCACTCACAGATTCGTTAGCCAAAAAATAGTCCACGGCTTTCTTGACGTCGTTTTCTGAATCCATTGGAATGGCCTTGGGTGGGTTCTCCAGAGCCAGATTTTGGATAAACGCTCCGCCGATGACAACCGAATTAAGACTGTCGATGAGTGAAACAGCCTGGTTGTCCATAGCCGTTACGAGAGCTTCGCGGTTGCTGGCTTGCAAACTAGGATCGTCGGCTACTTTTTGTTCCAGACATCCTGTAGTTGCGGCCAAAATACATGCACCTGCTGACATTGATAAAAATAAATTCCGTTTCATAAAAATCCTCCTTGTTTGAGTTTGTTGTTCTTGCATGAGGTTATTGCATCTTGGCGGCCAAAGAGGAGGCTATGAAATCATTGAAGAATTTTAGAATTTAAGTGCTGAAAATCATGCGACCTTGATTTCTTTGCAGAAAATCTAGCATTGGCAATTGAATTGAGGCGGGTGTCGTCTCAATTCGATTCGGTCGTCAAATCAGAAGTAATATGAGAGAGCAAAATACTTTGTGTCTTCATTTGAACTGATATTATCCTGCGTTCGAAAGAACCGGATATCGATGTTGAGGCTTAAACCAAAATCTGCATATTGAAAAGGTTCGAATCGAAAAAAACCGCCACCCTGAGAGAACCAGGTATTAACGGATGAAGAGTTGTAGCCATCGGTGAACATTGTTGGATAGATCGATTCTCGCGTATAGTTGATCAATTCCGCTTGTAGACCCAAAGTGAAGCGGCGGTAATCGAAATTACCCTGGTTTGTGACAAATGGATTATACCCCCAGCGTCCGCCCAGCCGTAATGCAGATTGCGTGACCTCGTTTGTAAAGGGCTGTGGTCCAAGTCCGTAGTGAGTCTTACCGTAACTCATGTGTATTTCGCGGCTGAAATTATTCTCGTCCAGAACGCGTGCGCTGACCCCCAACATGGTAGGTCTGTCATTGGCAAAAAAAGGGGCTTCGCTGATGGTCAGCCCCCAGGAAGTGCTTGTCATCATGCGTTTTCTGGCCGACTTAAAATCCAAATTGTAAATTTGGGTTTCATTTTTTTCTGAGGTGAGTTCGAGTGTATGAGACACACTTAACCATGCAGCCGTTGAAGGTATTTCAATCACCATCGGTTGTTTTATTTCAATATCGGTTCCGTCGTAACGGACCTTTTTTGTAAGTTCGTTAAAAAACAAAATAAATTTATTATCGGCAAATTCCATTCGGGTCACAGCGGGGTAACCCATCGTTTGAATATCTTTTGTCCCGCCGGTTGCCAGTTTCCACTTCAGCTCAATATGATCGCCTTCGACGGCTTCATAAAAAGTTTTAAGGCTGCCGACTTCTGTTATTTTGGCATCGTGACCATTGATGAGAAGTGCGTCGTAAGCATCGTTGGTCTGTTGAATTTCCTGGCCATTGACACTCACGGAGGCCGGACTTAAAACCCCCGAAACAACAGAACGCTTCTTTTCCGCAGCCCATATGAGATCAGTGGTTTTAGAATAGGCTTTGGCCGACCCCAAACTGAGCAGGAGTGAAAGCGAGCAACGCCACATTAAGCGTAAACTGATGTTAGGCTGACTTCTTTTTTCCAACTTCGTACTTTTTTATTTTATATTGTAGTGTACCACGGTTTAAACCAAGTAGTTCGGCGGCCTGAACCTGGTTTTGTCCGGCGAGAGCAAAAGCACGTTGAATTATTTCGCCTTCGATGTGCTCAAGGTATTGTTCCACCTGGACTCCAGGTTTCCAGATCGGTGGTTCAAAAGCTCCCGGATCATTTGGTACTTCAGTTTTATTATTTAAATGAGTAATAGAACTATCCGTGCGACCCACGATTTCGGCGGGGAGTTGGGGTAAGTCAACGCGGCCGGTGTCTGGAGTCAGAACGATCAGTCGTTCTAAAATATTTTTAAGTTCTCTGACATTTCCCGGGTAGCTGTAATTTTCGAGAGCGACTTTCGCGGCGGGAGTTAAAGATGACTTAATGGCTAACTCTTCGGTCATTTTGTTCCAATAGTGCTGGATCAGCACGGGAATATCCTCCGTGCGGTTTCCAAGCGGGCTCATTTCGTACTGAAGGACATTAAGTCTAAAATAGAGATCTTCTCTGAATAATCCTCTTTCAACCCATTCTTTTAAGTTTCTATGGGTAGCTGCAATAACCCGAGCCTGACTCTTAATTTGCCGAGTTCCGCCAACACGACAAAACTCTTTTTCCTGAAGAACCCGTAGAAGTCTGGCTTGCAGATGCAACGAGAGTTCGCCAATCTCGTCCAAAAATAGAGTGCCGCCGGCTGCCAGTTCAAATTTACCTGGCTTCGCTGTGGTCGCACCGGTGAAAGCGCCTTTTTCGTGCCCGAATAACTCAGACTCGATTAAGTTTTCGCCGAGACTTGCGCAATTGACAGCAACGAAGGCTTTGTCATTTCCATGAGCGGCTTCATGTATTGATTTAGAAACGACTTCTTTTCCGGTTCCACTTGGACCTAAAATGAGAACGGGAGATTGAACGCCCGCAACTTTTTCAATAAATTTTTTGGTTTCGACGATAAAGGACGATGAACCGATTAATTGGTTTTTTTTATTTTCCTGGGCATTCAAACTTTTTTGATTTTGCCACGCTCGTAGATCTAAAATTCTTTCCAATCGATGTAAAAGCTCCGTAAACTCAATAGGCTTGGCGATGTAGTCATCTGCGCCGGCGTGTATAGCGGCGACCGCACCATCAATACTGCCCTGAGCGGTCATCAGAATGAATGACGTTAAAGGGGAAATTTCTCTAATTTTATTTAATAGTCCCAGGCCATCGAGCTTTGGCATTTTTAAATCGCTTAGAACGATTTCAAAGGATTTCTTGTTAATAAGCTCGAGAGCTTTTTCGCCGTCTTCTGCCGTATCCACTTCATAGGTTTCTTGAAGAAGTTCTTTGAGACTGTTTCTTAAGCCATTTTCATCGTCGACAATTAGTATTCTCATGGAGTTTTTATCGGGTTTCCGACCGCCCAAATAAAGTCCTTAGAACAGTTTATGGACTTTGGTAGGGCTGGGCTTTATGTGGGCGAGGCGACTTCAAGACTTCATGCAAATAACCGAAGAGCTTTTATGAATTTCTTTCGCATCGTAGTTTTTTCTTCTTTGATTATTTTAGCCGGATGTTCAGACAAAACTGAACCGGTTGTTGCACCGATACCGACGACCTTGGCGCCCGCGGCTTTGCCTGTGCCAGAAGCTATTGCGGCTCCGTCACAGCCTCATCAAGTGGTTGATAAAAAGCAAGAGGTGAATCCAGATTGGTTAGCCCGTCTTGAAAAAGCCGTCAATCGGGTCGAGTTTCGCCAGAGAAATGATTCGATCTGGAAGTCGGCCGAAGTGGGGAATCACTTTGTCAGATTTGATGCCTTGCAAACGCAAGGTCAATCGTCGGCTCAAGTCGCCTTTGAAAGTGGATCTAACTTAGAAGTTAAGGACAATACGCTTTTGGTTTTCGATCATGATCCGGGAAAAACAAAAACGACCGAAGACCGGGTTATTGTCAAAAATGGGGGGTTGGTCGGTACGACAAGAAGCGAGCTTTGGATTTTTACAAATGCGGGCCTCGTGCAGATTAAATCCGATCCTAAATTAAAAAAAGCGGCGAAGGCGCGGGTTTCAATTCAAGAAAATCAAAAACTGAATGTTAAAGTTGATTCCGGTACCGCGGAAGTCGTTTTTAAAGGTAAAGAAAAAATTGAGAAAGTTAAAGTTTCCGCTAACTCAGAATTTCAGGTGACATCCAATATGAAGTTTTTATCAGAAGACGGTGCGCCGTCCCCCGCAAAAATAGAAGAGATCGTTAACGCTTTGAAAGTGACTAAGTTCAGCCGGGCTGATCTTATCGTTGAGCAGCCCGTAGATGG
>JANPAD010000421.1:0-2204 GCA_031429735.1 Bdellovibrio sp.
AAATGGCATTACCAATGTGATTAATGGTGGTACGTGGGAACATGTAAATCAATTTGTAAAATGAAACAGTTGAAATGTTTTCTCATACCGGTTGCAGTAATGTTCAGCCTGTTGTCATGCGTTAATTCCGGTGACCCATCCGAAAATACTGCCACTAAATCAATAGACACAAGCAATAAAAAAACTATTATTGTAGATGTAAGAACGACCGCAGAATGGATGGATGATGGCCATGCCAATTGCAGTGTTAATTACCCGTTAGATGAGCTGGACGCTAAAATAGAGTCTTTAAAGCCTTTTGAAAAAGTGATTGTAGTATGCCGTAGCGGGCACCGGGCTGGTATTGCAAAGGAAATATTGGAAAAAGCCGGGATAAAGAACGTAGAAAACGGGGGAGCATGGCAAAATATTACCTGCAAATAATTAACCAGTAAGTAATTCAAAAAGATGGATAGTTTAAAAATATTGATCCCCACAGACTTTTCGGTACAGGCCGAATTTGCCTACCTGATGGTAAAAAAAATGGAGGAGAAAACAACCATAGACATCCATTTTTTACATGTTCTTACCGTGCCTGATACGGTTACAATGGACGCAACAGGAATTATTCAAACCTGCGGCGAAATTGATGTGAACTTTGTAGTAAAGCAAAAAGAAATTGCCGAAAGAAAATTGGATAATCTTAAAACATTGTATGGCAATCAAATTCAAACCCACCTGGTTTTGGGAAAAGTAACCGATGCCATTTTGAATTTTTCCGAACAGAATCATTTTGATATAATAGTAATGGGTACAAAAGGCGCCTGGGGCATAAAAGAGAAACTATCTGGTTCGGAAACACAAATAATTGCACGTAAATCCAAAGTACCTTTGCTTTCATTGATGTGCGATCGTTCTGACCTGGTTATAAAAAATATTTTACTGGTACACCATTTCAGTAATCCGGCAGCGGAAAATTTACAATTGATGCATAAACTGATAAATGCTTTTGACACAAAACTTCATCTGCTTCAGATCACATCCGGCCATGTAGATGCAGAAAAAATATCTGTGGAAGCGGATATGAAAAAATTTGCCGCATTGAATAATATTGCCAATTATGAAAGTCATTTAATAAATGATAAGGATGTAGAAAACGGGGTAATTCATTTTAACCAGATGATTAATATGGATATCATCTGTATCGGTACACATGGTAAAGGCGGAATATTTCACCAGAGTGCAACTGAAAAACTGATCAATCATTTATTCAAACCTATTATTTCATTTCAATTAACCAGGTAATTTAATACACATGAAAGAAGTAGTAACACAAACTTGGTCGTGGTGGTTTTCAGGTGCTATGATAGCTGCCATCATGTTTTTTCTTTTATACTTCGGGCAATCATTCGGTTTTTCTTCTAATTTGAGAACCATCTGTGCTGCAGTCGGATTGGGAAAAAAAGTTAAACTTTTTGATTTTAAATGGAAATCCCAGCTATGGAATTTAGTTTTTTTAGTGGGAGCCATTGTTGGTGGTTTTATTGCAAAACACTTTTTATCAACAGATGCTCCTGTAGAAATTTCAGCAGCAACCATAAATGACCTGGCCAGGCTCGGTATTTCAGCACCTTTATCATTGCAGCCGGATGAACTTTTTAGTTACGATGCCGTTTTCTCCCTGAAGGGATTTTTGGTTTTGGCATTTGGCGGACTGATGGTTGGCTTTGGTTCCCGTTATGCAGGCGGTTGTACCTCCGGCCATGCCATCAGTGGGCTATCAGATCTGCAATTACCTTCGCTTATTGCAGTGATTGGCTTTTTTATCGGTGGTTTGATAATGACTTTTTTAATTCTTCCTTTAATTTTTTAATCAAATGAAATTTGTAAAATTTCTTTTACTGGGTATCTTTTTTGGAATTGTAATGGCCAAATCAGAAGCTATTTCATGGTTCAGGATACAGGAAATGTTTCGTTTCCAGGCTTTTCATATGTATGGTATTATCGGTACTGCTGTTATCTTGGGGGTTTTGGGTGTTGCGTTGATAAAGAAATTTAAGCTCAGGGATTTTCATGGAAATCCTATTACATTTTATCCTAAAGAAAAATCTTTTATGCGGTATATTTTAGGTGGTACCATTTTTGGGTTAGGCTGGGCTTTGAGTGGTGCCTGCCCCGGACCAATGGTTGTAAATATCGGTTATGGTTTTTTGTCCATGATCATT
>JANPAD010000422.1:0-6164 GCA_031429735.1 Bdellovibrio sp.
CATGAGTACTTTCACAATTGGACCGGCAACCGCGTGACTTGCCGTAATTGGTTTGAACTTTCATTAAAAGAAGGCTTAACGGTTTTCCGTGACCAAGAATTTTCTTCTGATTTAAATTCGCGCGCCGTTCAACGTATTCGCGATGTCGATTCACTACGTGGCCGTCAGTTCGCTGAAGACGCAGGCCCGAACTCACATCCAGTGCGCCCCGAAAGCTGTTTGGCTGTGGATAATTTCTACACAGCAACCATTTATGAAAAAGGCGCTGAAGTCATTCGGATGATGCAAACAATTGTGGGCAGCAAAGGCTTCCGCAAAGGCATGGACGAATACTTTAAACGTCATGATGGCCAAGCCGTGACAATCATTGATTTTGCTGACGCAATTGCGACTCCGAACCAAGCGGACTTTTCGCAATTTAAATTATGGTACAGCCAAGCCGGCACGCCGGAAGTTTTCGTCACAGAACACTATGACGAAAAAGCGCAGCAGTATGCTTTGACTCTGGCACAAATTTGCCCGGTTACTGAAAAACAACCGGTTAAAAAACCGTTTCATATTCCGCTTATGGTGGGGTTGATCGGCCGTGACGGACAAGATCTAAGCTTCAAATCAAAAGACGTGACTTACAACTCAGATGAAAAAGCTGTTTTGCATTTGAAAGTAAGCACTCAGAATTTCATTTTCACCGGTGTCACCGAAAAACCCGTTCTTTCTTTGAACCGCGAATTTTCGGCACCGATTAAACTGAACTGGAAAGCCACCTCGGCAGAGCTTCTTCACCTTATTAAATATGACCGTGATACTTTTAACCGCCGAGAAGCTTCGTTCAAAATGCTTCTTGAAGAACAACGTCGCTTGATTACGGAGCTAGCGGCGGGCCTAAATCCGATCGTTCGTAAAGAAATCGTTGAGGCTTTAGGTACAATTCTGACGGATAAATCAATCGATGCACAATTTAAAGCGTTGATGCTGCAGTTACCTGAGACAGATATCGTAGCCCAAGAAGAACCGATCTTGAATGCTGAGGCTTTCGCAAAGGCCGATCACCTTTTGGTGAAAGCATTTGTCGCGGGTTTTGAAACCGATATTCGCCGCCTGTATCAGGCGCACCACGAACTCAGCACCAGCGGTGACCGCTCATTGAAAAACGCACTGTTGCGCTTTATGGTGGAAGCCGGTCTGCTGGATGCAGCGGCTCTTGCCTTTAAACAATTTGAAGGTGCGAAAAACATGACCGATCAAATGCGAAGCCTTGCGGTCCTGTGCATGACGGATTCATCTGAAAGAACAAGCGCTCTGCAAAAATTCTACGATCGTTGGAAAGACGACGCTGTCGTCTTCAATAAATGGCTGCAGGTCCAAGCCTACCCACCTGTGAAAAATCTTTTGAACCAAATTGTCAAGGTGACGGAAACAGCGCCATTCTCGAATGAAAATCCGAATAATATCTATTCGCTTCATTCGGTTTACGGCCACAACCATTTTGCGATGCAATCCGAGCCTGAACGCAGTTTCAAGTGGCTGTGCGACGAAATTTTGCGTATCGACAAAAAAAACCCGCAAGTGGCGGCTCGTCTGTGCGGATCATTCAATTTTGTGAAAAAATATCCAGAGGCCATTCGTCTGCAGGCGCAAAGCGAAATTAAACGCGTATTGCAAGATTCGACTTTATCGAAAAATGCGCGTGAGCTTTTAGAGGGCTGCCTGTAATTACTGAGGCAGCTCAAAACCAAATTCAACTCTGAATTCATTTCGATTAACGTCATTATTGGAATAATGAGCTAAGTCGAAACCAATCAGCTGAAATCCATTTTTGAGGTAGAATTTAATAGCCGGCACATTGCAACTCTGAGTTTCCAATACAAGCATACGGGCCCCTGCCTTTTGAGCTTCAACTTTTGCTAAATCCATAAGTTTCGTCGCAATTCCAGATCGGCGGAAATCTTCGTCGACAAGAAAATCCCAAATTCTAATGCGATTATTCCAGGTCTGATGCCCAATTTGGAGGTATCCGGCGCTTCGACCATTTAATGAATACTTAAAACATCTGGGATGTTCAACGGTAGCTTCGAATAAAGTACTCTTAAATCGCTTTTCAACTGGAATAGCTAAAGGTGTCAATTTCAGTTGAAAACACCATGAGTCTTCATTTTTGACAACCTTCAATTCATAAACCGAATCTGTATAATACCGATACTCGAGTTCTATTGAATTGTTTGGATCATTGGGAAATTCCGTAATCATACGCTCGCACCTGTTTTTACTTAAGTGTAAAACCGCGTACGACACTGTTTAAGAAATTCAGTACGCGTTTCGGGACCCGATTTAAAAGCACCACGTAAATCAGATGTGGTCGTCGTGCTGTGAGAGTCTTGAATACCACGCGCGATCATACAGTAGTGTTTTGCGTTGATATGCACGGCTACGTCTTCTGTCTCAAGAATAAATTGCAGACAATCTGCAATCTGCTTTGTCAGCCGCTCTTGAACCTGCGGTCGACGGGCAAAGAATTCAGCGATTCGATTTAGTTTTGAAAGTCCGATCACTTTTGTTTTCGGAATGTAGGCAATTGTTGCGAAACCGTCGATGGGTTGAAAGTGATGTTCACAGGTCGACAAGACTTCGATGTCTTGAATGCAGACCATTTGATCGTAGCCCATTTTATTTTCAATCACCGTGATTTTCGGAAAGTTTTTTTCATCAAGTCCGCCGAAAATTTCATTTACATACATTTTAGCTATGCGTTTAGGAGTATCTTTAAGGCTATCGTCGCTTAAATCAAGACCCAGAGTTTCCATGATGACAGAAAAATGTTTTTTGATTTTTTCAATTTTTTCGTCGGCCGTCAGGTTTGACTCAACCGTTGGCGATGGTCTCACGTTGGTTAAGATTTCTTGCGTACGTAGAGCTTTATGATCAGGTATATCTTTACTCATTGTTCAGTCCTTAGCGGGCTGAGACTACTCAAAATTGGTGCAAATTCCAATAAAATTCGAAACCGCTGTTAAACAAAGGCCTGAGCGGCTAAGAGAGCGGACTGTAACGCGCCTTCAACTGAATTGGGCGCAACGAGAGCCACTGAGTCGCCAATAAGCTGAAAGCGCGACTGGCGGTCGATGATAATCGGTTTTGAAATCTGAAAATAAGCTCCACCGATCGAAGTAACCTGCTGCCAGTTCATAAACTGATCGGCCGTCATCGTCTGGAACGGATAGTTGACCTGCATTTTACGTTTCAAATCGTTGTAGGCGTAATCTATTGAAAAGGAGATATTCGACCGATGTTTGATATCAATTTCGACATGGGTGCCTGAAGGTCTCTTTTTAACGATTTGTCGGTACTGCAGGTTTTCTGAATCGACAACGGTGATAGGTTTGACTGACGCCGGTACAGCGCTAACCGGAAGAATCAGGCGAATGACATTGTCGACTTTAACTTGTTCAAAAGCGGCACGCGCCTGCGACATTTCCGGCAATTCCAATAGACCGCGAACGTTGGGCCACTGACTTGGTGGAAGGCTGATGACGACATTTTTGCAACGCACTTTTTTTTGTCCGTCCGGGCGCTCAAAAGTAAGCTCATATTCAGATTCAAATTTTGCGACTTCAATCAACTTCCAGCGCAGTCGAAAACTTCGATACGGCAGAAGACCCAAAATATTGTCACGCATTTGATCAACACACGATTGCATGCCGTTTTCGAGACAGAATCGATTTTTATCCAACCAAATGCGCTTCAGTTTAAGTTCGTCAATAAGCTTGTTGGCCAGCAAGTCGGTTCTATTCAAAACTGATGCGCCGTAATCCTGGCCATCAAATGATTTGATGCGCCCGCCAAAGCTTGGGCCCGCTTCAAAGAGTCTGAAATCAATTCGTTTTTGTCGTAGGAGCTGCGCAAAATAAAGGCCTGAGATGCCACCGCCCACAATTGCGATTTCATGATTGAGTTGTCCGCTATCATCGAAGAAGTATTCGTCAAAAGATGTGCATCCACCGAGCAGTGAAGAAACGGCTGCGCCCGAAATAAGGGTGGCCGATTGTGTTAAAAATGATCGTCTGTTTTGTGGCTTATTCATTTTCAAATCCGATGTCTGAATGCTACACTCAGTTTGTGTTCACCGCAAACAATCTTGAACCCTATTTTGAAAAATTATCTGAAAAGTCCTGGGTTATTTTACCGGTTGAAATGAGCCTTGCGTCTGAACTTCTCGAATCCGCTCAAACTAAGCAAATCGGCTTCAGACCTGCAACAACCAGCCGCCTGACTGAACCTGAACCCGGTTTACGCAGCGATCGCATCCTATGGCTTGATGAACAGACCGCAGAGTTAGGTTCGTCTGACCGAAAAGCTTTAGGCGCCCTCAAAAAGCTGCGCTCTGAGTTGCGCGATTACTTCCGCGTAAGCCTTGAAAACCTTGAATGTCACTATTCAGCCTATGAACCCGGCCAGTTTTACGTCCGTCACCACGACACAACTCAGCAACACAACCAACGGGTATTTTCATTTGTGATTTATCTTAATTTTGACTGGCAAGAGGCTGATGGCGGGCATCTGGTCGGTTACGGGGCTGATGAAACTGTGCTTTTCGATGTGAGGCCCGAAGCCGGACAAATGATTTTATTCAAAAGCGAAATTGAACACGAAGTGCAGGTCGCGCACCGTACCCGTTACGCCCTGACCGGCTGGATCAGAAAATGAATGCGGGCCAAAAAGAGATTCTAAAACTGGTTTTCTTAAGGCGCCTACATTACCGCTTTCTGATTGTATTTCTCTCTTTGATTGCGGCGATTTTCGGCCTAGCGGTTCCTTATTACCAAAAAATATTTAGCGAAACGCTCAGCAACGAATCACTGGCTATTTGTGTCGTGTTGGCCTTGGCTTACTTAGCTTCAAACCAACTGACCTTGTTTTTCGGTCAGTCCGAATCGGTCGAAACGCAAAGGCATCTTTCGCAGCGCATGTACGAACAAAATTTAACTCTTAAGCCGCTGACTTTGCAAAACCGTGCTGTGGGCGAAATGGTTTCACTCTATACGACCGACGTGCCCAGCGTGACGGTGTGGCTTGAGCAGTCGTTGCCGTACGGTCTCACCACGTTGTTTCCGTTGATTCTAACCCCGTTCTTTCTGAATTCATTTTATGACTTGCCCTTGTCGGCCAGCCTGAGCTTTGTGGGTGCGCTAATTGTCGTCAACAGTCTGATGGCCTACAGACAATCTGTTTTCTTTTTCAGGTTTAAAATTCTGGCCGCCGCCCGAATGGGGCTGGTTAATGAGTGGATTCAAAACATCCGTGGACTCAAGATCCTGAACTGGATCGAAGGTTTCGAAAATAAGATTATCAAGAAACGTCGAGAAGAAACGGTGAACCGAATTCAAATGGTCACCAACGGTCAAATCATGAATGCGATTTCTTCTAATGTTATGTTCTGGATTAATCTGGTGATGCTCGCTTTTTTCATTTGGTTTTACAAAAAACCATTTCATAAATCAGACATTATCGCTTTGCTTTGGGTCACGACTGTTTTCTTGTCGCGCCCCTTGCGCCAGTTGCCCTGGTTCTTTACTTTCGTTTTTGATGCCTGGACTTCATTTAACCGTGTCGCTGATTTTTTTAATTTGCGCAACACACCTGAAGTCATCGGCTCGTCTGAAAAAAAAAATCACGACACCGTTCTCGAAATTGATCACCTGAATCTCTATATTGGCCCTAAGCATGTCCTGCAAAACATCGATGTGACAATCAAAAAGCAGGAAATCGTCGCCCTCATCGGGCCGGTGGGTTCGGGCAAAACGTTGTTGCTGAAGTCGATGATCAAAGAAACTCCATTTAAGGCGGATCATTTTTTCAGCGAACGCACCAGCTATCTTCCGCAAGAGCATTTCATCATGAGCGCAAGCCTTCGCGATAACATGAATTTTCTTTATCAGTCTGATCGTGCGCTTGACCCGATCGTGCTGAAACACCTTGAAAAGGCGCAATTCAGTTTTGAACTGGACCGTTTACAAAACGGACTTGAAACTGTGGTCGGCGAACGCGGCGTGAATCTTTCAGGCGGGCAAAAACAACGGGTCAGCCTGGCACGACAACTGTTAAGCCCCGCTCCCCTTTTGATTTTGGATGACCCGTTAAGTGCTGTTGACGTTGCAACCGAAAACAAA
>JANPAD010000423.1:0-6474 GCA_031429735.1 Bdellovibrio sp.
CCCTGATCGCCACATCAGCAAACACGGCTTTACCAGATGGAACAATTGTTAAAATCAATGGCCGTACAGCCGCACAGTTTTTGAATCCGAATGACAAAGTGGACACAGCCATATTGCGTACCGGTTTCGATGAAGCCGGGGCACTTAACAACAGCGCAGTCGGTTTTTCCGTGGTATCTCAAACTTACAAACGCGCGATCGGTTTCGATACTTCGCAGGCCGAGGCTCGCACCAAATTCATAAACGGTAAATAGTCTTTAAAGCCGTCTGTATCGCCTCAAATTCACACGGCTCCGCCCCGGGGCCGGTGGCAAAATAAGTCTCTGTCAAACTTATCGACATTTCGAAAGCGTCACAACCTATCTATACTCGATCTGATCGGTTGCGTTTTTTGCAATTACGAACTGTATGAATAAACTAAATGCACTTCTATTGAGTTCGATCACCCTTTTAAGCCTTTCTTCTTTTGCCGTTGTTGCACGCAACGAAGCCCCGTTTGACCTCAAAGATTTGGTTCAGCTGATTCAAAATAATCCTCAAGTGACAGAAATGGATCAATTGATTCCACTTCTTCCTGGACCGTTTCGTCTGAATTTTACTCTCAAACACGGCGTTAAACGAATCGGGCAAAACGGCCACTTAACAGAAGATCTCGAAAACAAAAGTCTCTCGGCCGACCCTTTGGCTCCGCGTACGATCCTTTGGGATGAGCGCACGGGTTTTTCAATTTCCTATAATGGTGGTCTGCCGGATCAAAAATTTCCTAACCGTCTTGATTTGCTTTCTTTCAATAAAACGACAAAAACTTTTGCTTTAAATGAAATTAACTTTCCGATTCAACCCGGCCAGGCAGCACTTACAACTTCAAACTGTACAACTTGCCATGGCGCCAACAGCCGTCCGATCTTTGCCATGTATCCTGACTGGCCTTCATTTTACGGATCGATTAACGATGAATTAACAGACCCTAAAAATATCGTTCAACAAAAAGAGCTTGCAGACTATAAACAATTCGTTGCTTCGGCTCACACGAATAACCGTTATGCCCCTCTTTATGATTTAGCTAACTACCAAAAATACATGCGCGATATCAACGGAAACCCTGCACCGTTTTTCACGACGTTTCCGTACCGCCAAGACGTTTCAACCGTACCGGGCGACATCTCGCGTGCTTTTACTTTCCGCGCAAGTCTGCGCGGCGGCATCATTCTGCACCGACTGCAAGTTCAAATGATCGCGAACAAAATCTTAACTCACCCGAACTATCCGAAATACAACCGCTTTTTTACATTCAATACAATGATGTGTCCGGTGAAATCTCCAGCGACAACTCCTAAACTGCTTGCCTACCAAAAGGATATTCAACAAATATTAGGAGCGCCGGTCAAAGTTCGCAAAAATGGGCTGATCGATTACGCTCAGGCTTTGGCTATCTTCGGCTTAAAACTACAAGATGCCGACATGCGCTACTCAGCTACTCATCCGACTGGCTATGCTAACCCATCAGTCGACATCACTCAGCCGCAACATATTATGGAGTTCGGTTACATCGACGGTTACTATTTCAACTCTTACTTCGACGGAAGTGCGACATTCGATGAACTAATTGCTGCTGCTTTAGTTAAAAATTTGACGCCGCTGAATCCGGGCCTTGATAAGCCCGCAATTTACCGAAACCTGACTGAAAAGTATGGCGTCCCACGCTTTGCAGCTCGCTTCGCATTCGATAAAGAATTCTTTGCCGAGGCCGACGCCAAAGGTAACTGGATTGCGTTGCCGGTACCGGCACTTATTTTCGAGCCGCACCACCGTGAAACTTTCGGCCCGACGCTCCGACAACAGTATTTGAATGTCTGCGGTCAAATCGAAAAGATGCTGTAAGGTTAAGGGCGTGCGACGCTTCTCAAGATCTCACTTTAAAATAAAAAAAGGGTTGGAAATTCCAACCCTTTTAAGTTTTAAGTCAGGCAAAAAACTAGTTCGTTTTTTTTTCTGATTTTTTATCGTTTGCTGTCACTGGAGTTGTGATCGCACTGTCCAGTTCGTGACCAGCCTCTAGTTCGATCAAGTCTGTAACAACGTCTGCCGCTTCTTGAATATCAGCGCGCTTTAAGTATTCTTTTTCTTTTTCATCTTTAGCTGCGTAACGAGATTTTTTGACCTTTTTGTCTTTCTCGCCTTTTTCTTTTAAAACTTCAGACACCTTAATTAGCTTGCCTAATTTTTTGGTCTTATCCAGTTCATCAGTAATTTTTTTAAAGTCTTCGCTTTTAGCAACACGTTGTGAAGAACGAGCTTTCAACTTAGGAACCCACTCCGGCTTAACTTTCTGCCAAGTGCTATCACCTTTGTCTACAAAAGCGTCCGTTGACACAAATGAATCGATTTTTTTAGGAGGTAAAGAATAGTCCATGCTCTTCTCACCAATATCATCTAATGAGTAAGGGCTCGGGATCTGTACATCGGCCTCTACACCGCGGTGCTGAGTCGAGAACCCGCCCGGAGTAAAGAACATACCGATCGTTACTTTCAAGGCGCCTAGGTCACCCGGAACGCCGATAACGGTTTGGATGCTGCCTTTACCGTAGGTGTGATCTGAACCCACAATCAAAGCACGGTTGTAATCTTTCATCGCGCCCGAAACAATCTCTGAAGCCGATGCACTGACACGAGAAGTCAATATAACCAACGGACCGTTCCAGTCCACTTTTTCGTCAACGTCCGCCAATGAATTTTCATTGACGTCACGACGTGAAGATTGTTTGACGATATTGCCTGTTTTAATGAACAAGCCGCCAATTTTAACAGCGTCATCTAAGGATCCGCCGCCGTTGTTAGAAAGATCCAGAACCAAGCCATCTACTTTTTTAGCGCGAGCTTCAGCTACGATTTTTTTCATGTCAGCTGCTGATGAGCGGCCACCGCGGGCCGAATCAGCGTAGAACGACGGAAAGTTAATGACGCCGATTTTCTTTTTAACGCCTTTAACTTCTTTATCGACATATGAAATCGAAACCGCATTGTCTTCCAGAGAAATTTTTTCGCGTATGAGCTCAAGATCGAGTTTTTTATTTGCGCCGGCTTCTTTACGTAAAACCGTTAGCTTAACTTTAGTGCCTTTAGTCCCGCGAATCAACTTCACGACATCTTTTAAATCCATGTCGATCACGTTTTCCATTTTGCCGTCTTTTTTACTGACCGCTACGATTTTATCCTGCGGTTCAACGAGGCCTGATTTTGCAGCCGCGCCGCCCGGAACCAAGGCTTCAACAACCGTGAATCCGTCTTCCTGTGAAAGTGTCGCACCGATGCCCTCTAAAGAAAGACTCATGTCGATTTTGAAATCATCATAGTAATCTTTATCAAAGAAGCTTGAATGCGGATCAAGAGCCAAAGCAAATGAGTTCAGATAGTTCGATACAAGCTTGTCAAACCCCGTGTCTTTGAAGCGTTTCAAATTACGCTCGTAGTTTTTAATAACACGTGTTTTAGCTTCGTCAATTTTGATGTCCGTAGCCATATAGTTCGCCAATTGAAACTGGACATATTTGCTCATGAACTCGTTGGCTTCATCTGAGGTTTTAGGAAAGTCTTTATGATCCGGATCATAAGTAAATTCGGTGTCTTTGTTAAATTTGAACTCAGCACTTTTTTTATCTTTGCCGGCTTTTTTGTCTAAAATATTTTTGACGTATTCTGTACGTTCTTCCACACGTTTAACTACAATCGCCTGTACTTCGCTTAAAAATTTACAGTTATTTTTTTCAACGTCTTCGAAAAGATTTTTCATTAAGCCTTTAATGGCTGTGACGTCAGACTCAAGCAAATAAATTTTGGCCGAATCTTGGCGCTTAATGTACTGAGAAATGATTCGGTTTTGGAGCTCCGGATCCTTCTGTCGTTGCACAAGGTGATTCGACAAGAAACCTGTCTGAATCGGATCAACCCAGTTGCAATCCAAAGATTTGCCGATCTGCATACTCTGCGAATAAACGCTTGTCGAAAATGTTAAAAATATCAGAACAAGAAATGTTTTCATGTGGATTCCTTTAAGATGTCTAAAGAGTATATCCCGACTATCGGACTTTGATAACAGGTTCTTGAAAAACAACACGGCAACGTGCCAATGTCGAGTCCGACCAAAGTCCGTAAAAAAAATAAACTAATAAAAGTTCATTTTTTACGGACTGGGTCAAACAGGTCAAGCTGCGTTGTTTCGTCTGCAATGTATTCCGATTTGAGACCATGTTGGCTGATTTCGTGTTTTATGAAATCGCCCTTGTGGGTTTCGATCATGAAAAATGACATCTCAGGGTAGCGGGATTTTAGTCGGGTCATTTCTTCGACGACAAGCTGGATATTTTTCGGATCGTCGTCACTCATACCGAAACGATGGTGTTGGCTGTATCCGTATTTCTCGATCGCTGTTTCAACTGATGCACGAATAGCTCGTTGCTTAAGTTCGGCAATTGAGGCCGTCATGTTCGGATCGCCTAGATGTTCGCGCACCAGCCGGTTACTGACCGCATAAATGCTTAAATAAAATGGGTCGGCCGGAAGGTGTCCTGCATTTACAAACTCACTGATGCCCGCCTGAAGTGTTTCGTTCGTGTGGCCGCGGGCCGTGATAATTGAAATCGGGCGTTGATTAAAAGTTGCGTGGTAAAAAGTATCCCACGAAGGCCCCTTCCATTGTAAGTCCGGAAGCTTCAAAGCCTGTCGGACATCTTCAATAAAAAGTTGCTTTTTGCCGGCAAGCTTTTCGACATCTGATATTTCAAGATCGCGAAAGTTTCGGAAAGACCCTGTTAAATCATCATAGCGAATTTCAAATTCTGAGTAAGGTCCGCTTTTCCCGATGGTGCTGTGATGAAGAGCCCATTCAGCACTCGATAAAAAAAGTTCATCGCCGGACTGCTTGCTGAACAAAACAAGTGAAGTTGTTAAAAAGGCGATGTTGTCGTCAAAATCAAAAAAATAAAAGCTTCGTCCACCGCGGTGGAAATTACGATCCGGCTCCTTCAGTCTTGTCTGACCGAGTTCAAGTTGCCCTGTAATGCTTTTTTTAGATGATGACTGATCGCTCATTTCGATTTTTTAGTTTTTTTTGTCGCTTTTTTGGCTGTTTTTGATTTTTTTGCCGATTTAGAACCTGATTTCTCAGGAGCCGCACCGAGTTTTTCATTAACTAATGTGAAGGCCACTTCTTTCGTAAGCTGTTCAACCGTTGTACCTTCCGGCAGTCCGATATTGACCTTACCTGCCTTCAGATAAGGACCGTACGGACCGTTAAACAAGCTGACCGTCACTTCGTGAGTCGGATGCGCACCGAACTCTTTTAATGCCGAAGCTTTGCCACGACCCTTTTTAGGTTGCGCTAAAATTTCAAGAGCTTTAGTTAAATCAACCGTGAAGACCGTTTCAGTTTTAGGAAGTGAGCGGTAGTCACCATCGTGCAAAATGAAAGGACCGAATCGGCCGATGCCGACTTTGACGTCCTTTTCAGTCTGAGGATTAACACCCAAGGTTTTTGGCATTGATAAAATCTCAAGTGCTTTCGGCAAATCAATATCCGCCGGCTGCAGCCCGGGAGGCAACGAACCACGCTTAATTTTTTCGTCGTCGCTTTCGCCTAACTGAACGTACGGACCGTAACGACCGTTCAAAACGTAAATCTTTTTGCCGGATTCAGGGTCTACCCCAAGAGAATCTGCACCTTTTAATTTTTGATCGATAAGTTTTTCAACCTGCTCTGAGGTTAAATCAGCCGGAGCTTCTGCATCCGGAATTGAAGCGCTGACATCGCCGTCGGCGCGTTTCGATTTAACATAAGCACCGTAGCGACCGACGTGAAATTCATACTGTCCCAAGCCTTCGAGTTTAACCGAGCGAGCTTCTTCAGGATTGATTTTATCCTGCTGCGATTCAACCGTTGCACGCAATCCCTTGGGACCGTGATAAACGCTTCTCAAGTAAGTTTCCCAGTTCAATTCGCCGTCAGCAATATGATCAAGAGATTGCTCCATTTCTGAAGTAAAACCTAAATCCACGTACTGAGTTAAATGCTGCGATAATAATTTTGAAACAACCATTGCCGTAAAGGTGGGAATCAGAGCACTTCCCGCTTTACGAACGTAACCGCGGTCAATTATCGTTCCTATAACGCTGGCATAGGTCGACGGACGGCCGATGCCTTCTCTTTCCATCGTTTGAACAAGACTGGCCTCTGTAAAGCGCGCAGGTGGTTTTGTCTCGTGCGATGTGGGCTCTACTTTTGTAGCTTTCACAACATCGTTTGCTTTCAACTGCGGAAGCTTCACATCGCGCGATTCCAAATCTGCATCCGGATCGTCGCTACCTTCAACATACGCACGTAAAAAGCCCGGAAACTCAATGGTCGTTCCGGATGAAGAGAAAACTGCATCGCCCACTGCAATTTTAGCACTCACTTGTTTTTGGCGAGCGTCGGTCATT
>JANPAD010000424.1:0-5263 GCA_031429735.1 Bdellovibrio sp.
TCTCCTCCAGAGGCTCCAAAGCCGTAACCCAGAGCCTGCACGCGAGCTTGGATCGACTTAAAACGCGTTGTTGAGCCGAATGCATCTGCAAAAACTTGATCAGCGGTGTGGGCACCGGTCATCATCGGTTTTGCAGATGCATTCGGCTCAACAACGCGTTTTAAGTCGATCCAAGCTCGCGTGCAGGCTCTGGGTTACGGCTTTGGAGCCTCTGGAGGAGAAATTTGTTCGCGTTTTCAAAACGGCGTCACCAACACATTAGCCCCCATTGATAGTCCGCTGGCTCTGTACACTAAATTATTTTCAGGTGGAGTCGGTGGCGCGAGTCCTACGCCGACCACCACGGTGAGTAGCCAGGTCATGAATCGTCGCAGTGTTTTGGATCTAGTTTTAGGTGATGCGAATCGCCTTATGGGCACTTTAAGCGGGCAAGACAAAATTCGACTTGAACAGCATTTCGATGAAATTCGTCAAATTGAAAACCGGCTTGTCGCAGCGGCCCCACCCTCAACCGGTGTGGCTGGAAGTTGCGTTTTGCCGAACGCCCCCGGAGCTGACCCTGCGAAGGGCGCTAATGTTTTTGGAGGATGGAGTTCTGAAACAACTCGTGGCGATCTGATGACCGACATGATTGCCATGGCCTTGGCTTGTGATTTAACTCGGGCGGTTTCTTTACAACTGACTTTTGATCAATGCGGATTAGGCTCGGCTAATATTTCGGGCGTTAACAAAGATTTCCATCAGATCTCGCATGACGTTAACAATGACACAACCGGTGTTTTGAAAACTGCAATGTACGAGCATACCAATTGGCACTGTGCCCGTTTTGCAAGGCTTGTGCAAAAGCTGGCCAATCTGCAGGACGGCGCGGGCAGTGTTCTTGATAATTCGTTTCTCGGGATGGGCTTTGGCGAAGGCGCATCGGCACATAACCGCAGCACGATGCATCTGTTTATTGCGGGCAATAAATCACGAATTAAGCTTGGCCAGTGCATTGATACCGCGGGCGAACATCCGGCCCGCATGTGGATTGCGGGCCTCAATTCGTTGGGAGTGAACACCGCCCAATTGGGGCAGATTTCTGGCACAATGCAGAGTATTTTAAAATAGATTTTATTTGTTTTGGCTTTAGCGCTATGCCATGCTTTTGGCACTATGCGAACTATTACAATTCAAAAAGATAACGGTACACCGATTTTAATTAGTGCCGTGTCAATCGACGAAGTCGGTGCGAATGAACGCGCTGATTTTTTTACTAAACGAAGTGTTAAAAAAGATTCAAAACTTGCAGCGCTTTATTTGGCGCTTAGCATGTGCGATCTCACCACCCTTGAAGGGTCGGATACCCCGGGGCGCGTTCAACAGATGTGTGCGAAAGCTAAATATCCGGTTCCGCCGGATGTGATCGCTCCTTTTTTGGCAAAACGAAATCTTCCGCCTATTCCTTCTGTAGCGGCGGTTTGTGTTTATCCGTCGATGGTGCCGACTGCAGTTGCTGCGCTTAAAGGAACAAATATTCAAATTGCTTCCGTTGCGACGGCGTTTCCATCAGGACAAGCTCCTTTAGAAATTAAAATTGAAGATACACGTTTTGCCGTTGAGCAAGGCGCAACCGAAATTGACATGGTCATTAACCGTGGAGCTTTCTTGTCGGGCCGTTATCAGGATGTGTTCGATGAAATCGTTGAAATCAAACGTGCCTGCGGCGACGCCCATTTAAAAGTTATTTTAGAAACGGGTGAGCTGGGTTCGTTAGACCGCGTTCGTCTGGCATCAGATTTAGCAATCGAAGCGGGTGCAGATTTTATTAAAACGTCGACAGGTAAAGTGACTCCTGCGGCGACCCTTCCGGTGACCTTGGTTATGCTGCAAGCGATTGCCGATCACCACCGCCGTACCGGTGTAAAAATTGGAATGAAACCTGCGGGCGGCATTCGTACGTCGAAACAGGCTATTCAGTATTTATGTATGGTGAAAGAAACTCTAGGAGCTGAATGGTTAACGCCGGATATGTTCCGTTTCGGGGCTAGTGCTTTAGTGAATGATTTGATGAAACAAATCTACAAAGAACTGACCGGTCGTTATTACTACGACAAAGCTTTCGCAATCGATTAATTTTTTTAAGAGGATTTTATGCAGACACAATCATCAGGCAAGAAAAATAACGAAACAGGCGAAGTTAAAACTTTAAAAGCCGATTTCGATTACGCTCCTTCAATTGAAGCAACGGACATCGTTACAATTAAGCCGAAGAATAAATTATTCATCGGTGGAAAGTTTGTCGACTCGACGTCTCCGAAATATTTCGATTCAGTGAACCCGGCAACGGGCGAGGCTTTAGCGCAAATTACAGAAGCTAACGCGAAAGATGTCGACCGTGCGGTGGCAGCAGCCCGCAAAGCGTACACGACTGTATGGTCAAAAACTTCCGGACAAGAACGTGGTCGTTATTTATTTCGTATCGCACGCCTCATTCAAGAACGTGCACGTGAGTTAGCCGTCCTTGAAACTCTCGACAACGGTAAACCGATCCGCGAATCGCGCGACATCGACATTCCATTAGTTGCAGCTCACTTTTTTTATTACGCTGGCTGGGCGGACAAACTTCAGTACGCTGTGCCGGGTGCACGTACAGCGCCTAAACCTTTGGGTGTCGTAGGGCAAATTATTCCATGGAATTTTCCGCTGCTGATGGCCGCTTGGAAAATTGCGCCAGCTTTAGCTTGCGGCAACACGGTCGTCATTAAACCAGCAGAGACAACATCACTTTCAATTTTATTGTTAGCCGAAATTTTACAAGAAGCTGGGCTTCCGAACGGCGTGGTCAACATTGTGACTGGAGCCGGCCAGACGGGTGCGGCTCTTGTCAGCCATCAAGATATCAACAAAATTGCTTTCACAGGTTCGACCGATGTGGGCCGCTTGATTGCACAGTCGGTTGCGGCGACAGATAAAAAATTAACACTCGAGCTGGGCGGAAAATCTGCGCACATCATCTTTGAAGATGCGGCCATTGACCAAGCAGTTGAAGGCGTTGTGCAGGGTATTTACTTCAACCAAGGTCACGTTTGTTGTGCCGGTTCACGCTTGTTGCTTGAAGAATCAATTGCCGACATGTTCGTTGATAAACTGAAAACCCGCATGCAGAAATTGCGCGTCGGCAACCCGCTTGATAAAAACACCGACATCGGGGCCATCAATTCAAGCACCGAACACAGCAAAATCAAACAGCTCATTCAAACCGGCCGTGATGAAGGTGCTGAATTCTATGAACCTGAAAACATTCTGATTCCCAACAAAGGCTACTTTCATAAACCTTGTTTCTTTAACAAAGTTTCGTCGGCCTTTACCTTAAGCCGCGTTGAAGTTTTCGGGCCGGTCTTAACGATTTCAACTTTTAGAACTACGCAAGAAGCTATTTCAAAAGCCAATGACACCCAATACGGTTTGGCCGCGGGGATCTGGTCTGAAAAAGGTTCGAAAATTCATAAAACTGCGGGCGCATTAAAAGCCGGTGTGATTTGGGCGAACACGTACAACCGGTTCGATCCGACTTCACCGTTCGGCGGATTCAATGAAAGTGGTTACGGACGCGAAGGCGGACGCCACGGACTTTTACCTTATATGGAGTTTTAATTATGTCAGGACTGAATACTTCTTCAAATAATTCGACCTTAGTTGTTGCTAAAACCGTCAAGCTTTTTATCGGCGGCGAATTTCCGCGCACTGAATCGGGCCGCAGCTTTCCGATTTTTGTTCATAAAACAAAAAAAATATACGGACACATGTGCCTGGCTTCGCGAAAAGACGTGCGCAATGCCGTCACCGCGGCCCAAACGGCGCAGCCGGGTTGGCAAAGTAAATCGGCTTACAACCGTGGACAGATTTTGTACCGCATGGCCGAAATGATGGAATCAAAACGCGCTGAATTTGTAGAAGCGCTGACTGAAACAACAGGATTGAATGCGAAAGCCGCGAACAAATCCGTCGACGATGCAGTTCAATCTTTCGTTTACTACGCAGGATTTTCTGATAAGTACCAACAGGTCATGGGTGCGGTGAATCCCGTCAGTGGTCCGCACCATAATTTCACCATGACCGAAGCGGTCGGCGTGGTCGGTCTTTTGGGTGCCGAAAAATTTGATTTAGCCAATTTCACAGCACAAATCGCGGCTATTATTGTTTCGGGTAATTCAGTTGTGGCATTGATGAGTCAAGCGGGCAGTGCCTTATTAGCGCCGCTTGCTGAAACGTTTGCGACCTCTGATTTATCTAAAGGTGTTGTGAATATTTTAACCGGCGACCTCAATGAACTTTACAGTCATTTTGGCACGCACATGGAAATTCAATCACTGAGCCTTCAGATCAAAGACGCCAAAAAAGTGGCCGAAATTAAAGCGGCCGGTGCGATGAATATGAAACGCATCGTGGGCACGACTTCTCATTATCAGTCTCTTGAGCACTTGATCAGTTTTCTTGAATACAAAACGGTCTGGCACCCGATCGGCCACTAGTTTTACATATTTTTTTTCAGAAAATCGGCAATCTTGCTTGAATCAGAACCGTGCGGAAGTGTGCAACGCACTCTTCTTGCGGTTGTAGGGTTGTCTCCCGGAGAGAAATCATAGGATTCAGACGTCATCGTCAAAATATTATCTTTCAACACAAAAACCGCATGGTTGTGCGAGCTTCCGTAATGAATCGTTTCATCATGCGAGATTTGCTCTTGATCTATTTTAAATGAGTCTTTTTTATATGAGTAGTTATCGTAATCGGCTGATTCCGCCGCAAGTGATCCCGGAATATCCTGAAAAACAATGATACGGTCTTCCATGCGCGCAAAGCTTAGGTTCACACGTGGTAAGACGCGGGGAGAGACATCATTAACGGTTTGAACCGTACAGCTCGTACTGTCTTTGAGTGCCAGGCGAAAGTCTGCTTTCGCCTGGTATGATGCGGTCGTTGTCAGAAATAGGGCTGCTGCTATAAATAATTTTTGTGTCTCCATAAAATCTCCAATGACTTCTTCATTGCAAGGCATGCCAAGCGGTTTTGACCCGCTCTATTGCAAAAACCAAAGTCGGTTTTGGCGCTACTTTCTTGATTATTCAATGAATTCAGGGAATTAAACTGTATTAAACTAAGACAGCGAAAAGCACAGTTTGTGTCAGAAAAAGCTATCGAAGTTTTAGTCGACTGCTTGTTTTTCAATACTAGTTCGACAGAGTCTCAGATTGAGACAACCCAGAGTGAGAATCGTATA
>JANPAD010000425.1:0-13005 GCA_031429735.1 Bdellovibrio sp.
CTGTCGAATCCACTTGGGCCGGCGAACCCATCAAGCCCTACTGGAAGGCCTCACTCGATCCTATTCTGGTGGCTCAGTACCGTGGACAACAACCCATTATGCAGAACGAACTTAAAATCAGTGCTTTTCCGGTCAACTGCCTGAATGCTGCGATGGCCATCGAGGACCCCGAATTTCTTGAGCATTCGGGTGTCAGCTACATGGGCATGACCCGTTCGCTGGTCAAAAATGTCATGAAAATGCGTTACGCCCAGGGTGGCAGTACCATCACCCAACAGGTTGTTAAAAACTATTTTCTGACGCCTGAAAAGACGATGAAGCGAAAATTAAAAGAACTGTATTTGGCCGTTAAACTTGAGTCCGAATGGACCAAAGATCAAATTCTCGAAACTTATCTGAATATAAACTACATGGGGCAGGTCGGTGCTTTTCAAGTATTCGGTTTCGGCGCGGCAGCCAATTATTATTTCGACAAGCCGGTTCAGCAATTAAATTTGAGTGAGTGCGCTCTTCTGGCCGCCATTATTAATAATTCGGTCATCAATAATCCATGGAAAAACCCCGACAAAGCCAAGCAGCGCCGCCATCTTGTTCTGACCAAGATGAAAGAGCTGAGCCTCATCAACGAAAACGAATTCGCTGAAGCTGATAAGCAGCCGCTTCCGGCAAAAATAGTTCTAAAGGCCTCTGAAACCGCTCCGTACTTTTTTGAAGCCGTTCGTCATCAGTTGGGTGAACTGAAAATGCAGGAAGTCGCCCGCTCTATTTACACCAGCCTTGATCTGGATTCACAGCAGGCGGCGCAAAACGCACTGCAGGGCAATATCAGCGAGCTTGAGAAAAATAAAAAAAATATCACAAAGAACAAACTGGCGGGTTCGCAGCTTGAGGGGCTTGTTGTATTGACCGAAAATAAAACCGGTTTAATCACGGTCTTCGTCGGCGGCCAAAGCTACCGTCAGACCCAGTTTAACCGCGCGCTGAATGCCCGTCGGCAGATAGGCTCCCTCATCAAGCCCGTCATTTACCTGCTCGGCTTAAAAAGCGGGCTCGATCCGCTCAGCACTTTGCACGATGTGCCCTTTACATGGAAATACGAAAACGACAAAAGAACCTGGTCGCCTGTCAATTTCGATAAAAAATTCCGTGGCGATGTGCCGATGTATTATTCGCTTAAAGAAAGTCTAAATTCAACAACGGCGCAACTGGCGCAAAAAGTCGGGCTCGATGAAATCATCAAGCAGGCTCACGACCTGGGACTCGTTTCAAGAATTGATGCGGTACCGGCAGCAAGTCTCGGCGTCAGCACGCACTACCCGATCGAAGTCGTCGACACGTTCCGCACCTTTGCCAATCTTGGCCAGCACACAAAATCAAGCTTCATTGAAAAAATTCAGGATGAAGAAAACAAAAACATTTTCGAATTCAATCCGGAATTCACCGAAAAAATAGAAAAAAAGTGGGCGTCACTCTTGGTCGGCATGATGAAAGAATCGCTCCGGTCAGGCACAGCAAAAGCTTCAGGCCCACTCGGCTGGAAGATGATCAGCGCCGGAAAAACCGGCACAACCTCCGACAGCAAAGACGCGTGGTTCAGCGCTTTCACGCCGTTTGTCACCAGTGTGGTTTGGCTGGGCTACGATCAATCGCTTTCGAGTCAACTAACAGGAGCCACGGGCGCTGTGCCGATTTGGGTTGATTTTATGAAGCCGGTCGGCAACCTATGGACCGATCAAGACTTTCAATTTGCCGACACAGTTGAACAGCGTGAAGTCGACCTTTGGGGCACGGATAAAAAGACCACGTTGCTTTTTGCACGCTAGTTTTTATTTTGAATATAGGGCAATTGTACTCTGAAAACGAGCAAGAGTTCGACAGCATCTCAAATTTGCGCGTATCAAAAAAAGAATAGAGCATTTTACAATTCTGTCTGCGCGCTCAACTGCTAAAATAAAAGTAGGGGGATTGCATGCGTATACTGGAACAGATGTTTTACGAGGCTCGTCCTTTTGTCTATGGGCTTTTGGGACTTTTTGCCCTTTCGCACTATGATAATCGGACAATGGTCGTTTCAGGACTCACGCTGCTTTTTTGTAGTACAATCGTTTTTAATATGAGGCTTAATTATCGTGACCAGATGGCGCGTATCAAAGCCTCATCGCGATTCTATAAAGATGATGATTTCAAACACCTTTAATCAGATTTCGAGGCTTAGGCCCTCGTAGGCATAATCCCAATTAAGATTTAGTTGCGTGAACTTGTCTTGGTAAACTTGCTCGGTTTTTTTCTTTTGCCTGAGAGAATCCTCAATAGAAAAAGCAGGATCATGGTGAGCCAAAAGAATTTGTTTAATATTAAAATGAGAACAAACTTCAAAACCGCGAACACTAGTTCCATGACCCCAACCCTTTTTCTCGAGCATGCCCTCTTCATCAGATTGGGCATCATAGTAAAGTAAGTCTGCACCATCATAAAGACCGGCATCGACGCCGAGTTCGGTCGGAGTGCGGCGCAAACCTTCGTTATCAACTGCATGCGCATAGGTCTTGCCGTTAGATTGAATTTTATAACCGTAGTTCAAATCAGGATGATCCGTTTTGTAGGCGGTCACAGTGAACCCGTTTATAATTGAAGGTTTGTAGGCCTCAATCTTATGAAATTGCACATCCGCACCAATCGTCGAAAACTCCACGGGAAACATTGGCTTTTGAAAAAGTGATCTCACGATCGATTCCATCTCGGAATGTGGAGAGTAATAATGAATTCGGCAGCCTGTTTTAAAATGAGGTAAAAAAAACGGTAAACCCATGACGTGGTCAAAATGAAAATGTGTGAGGAGTATATGAAACTCGGTTGGGGCGCCGGCCGTCGGCTGCTTGATCCACTCGTCACTCATGGATTTAATTCCGCTGCCGCCATCTATTATAATCGACTGCGGCCCCTGCGAAACTTGCACGCAGGTTGTGGCCGTGCCGAACCCGCCCACTTCCAGAACCGTTTTTGATTTCAAATACGCCGTAACGTCATCAGAATTTTGAAAGCCGCTTTTGAAAAAATCTTTCATGATTTTTTCGATGTGGTCGACCCACGCAACTGAACTGATTGAATGCGGAATGGATCCCCGCACTCCCCAAAACTTAATGAACATAAACACAGTTTCACTTATTATAGGCCGACTGTCATGTCGAGAACGCCGAGGCTACTCGACTTTAGCACTAGGGTTTAGGTAATTTGCTGCCAAGCAGATTCTTGAGCTCGGTCACAAGCGTGTCTTTCTTAAGCTCCGTTGTGTAAACTTCGGTTGCTCCATCAACTGGCATGAAAGCAAATGTCTGTTTTTCAGGATAGCATACACCTAAACAACCCGACACAATCACACGAATCTGGCCTTGGGTTTCGGCCGCTTTTTGAAATTTACGCATTTCAGATTTAGCCTCATCGGCTATTTGAGGTTCATTAAACTTAGCGCCGCATTTAGAGCAAATAAAGACAGATCCGATTTCCCATGGGGTTTTATTAATTTGGGCCATATTTACTCCAAGCTGATCTTTATTATACGTTTAAGCTCTTCGGTTTTCAACTTGCCTAGCTCGGTGCGGGGCATTCGATCGATAAACACGACTTCCGCCAGCTTTTCGTAGGGTCTCACTTTAAGATTAAACTCGGTTAAAACAGCGTAAGATTGATTTCTGTCGATTTGTTTTTCGAAAACCAGAAAAAGCTGATGCCCTTTACGCGCCTCTTCGACGGCAACTATTTCGGCACAGTCCGGGGGCAAACCTTGTTTCAGCAACAGACTATGCAGTTGTGTGCGGAGCTCGGATAAAGACACGCCTTCACCTAAAACTTTAATATAATCTGATTGGCGCCCTTTGAGCTCAAGATAGACTTCGCCTGATTTTTGACTTGAATCTTGAAGCAGCTCGACATGATCACGGGTCCCGTACCAATCATTCACCGAAAAAAAATCGATTTTTATTTCGTCAGATTGTTTTTGAACAACGGCACTCAACATTGAATTGCACCGCAACTGCAGTTTTTCATCATGTAGACGCACTTCAATACCCGGCATAACCTTGAAAGCCGTTCCGTGCTCGCGGATTGCAATCATCGAGGCGGTCTCGGTCATACCGTAGGTTTCGACGACCGGCCAACCGAGATTTATAATTTTTGAGCGCATGTCATCGTGCAACGAACCGGCTCCGACAAATACTCTTTTCAACACCGACGGAGCCTTAACCCCGGCCTGCACCAAATCAAAAACCTGGGCCGGCACCAGAGAAAGATACGAAATGTGATTTTTGAGTAGCTGTAATTGAATTGTCGTCATCTGCCAATCCAGTTCAAAAACTTTCGAAGCCGCTAGAAATGCACGAGCCCGCACGCCCAGACCTGCCACGTGAAACGACGGCAAAGCCAAACCCCAATTTTCATCAGATTGCGCGTGAAGATACTGGTTTACACGACGAGCCGAATTAAGAACTGCATCGACTTTAAGTGCAATGAGCTTAGAACTTTCGTTTTGATTTTGTGATGTGCCTGAACTCGCTATAAGAAAATATCCCGTGCCCGCAGCCTTTCTTTCGAATCCATTTTTAAGTTCAGAAAATATGGATTTTTCGTTTTCGCTGAGACGCGGATTCAGAGGCATCTGATTTGGAGTAGCCAAATCAAAAGAAATCATGCAAGCACCGCTGCACGTTGAATCCAGTTCAGAGTGGACAAGACCTCAGTCATGCCGATGCCGGCTTGCTGAAGCGCTAAAGTCGAAAAGTTCAGACTGTTTCTACGCTGTTCGAAGTATTTATAAAAACCGATGTCGACATAAAGATCCAGAGTTAGAAAACCACAAATACTTTTCTGAACCTGACGTTTTTGATCTTGCTGCGCGATCCTTAGTCCGTGGGCTAAACCTACCGGATGATCCATAGCGGAGGTCAGTGTGTAGTTTTTGGTGAGCCCAACAGGCAAAGCTTCGCGCGCCGGTTTAATAATACGATGGCGCGCAAATTCAACCATGTACTCTCCGTCTTGAAAATCGAACGCAAGGGGCACTTTTTTATTCCAGCGCATCCATGCCTGACTGAACGGGGCAGGATCTTCAACGTATTCAATTTTAAGAACGGTCGCAGGTTGTAATAACTCGAGGAATCTTTGAAAAGTTCCTTCATGTAAACATGAATTAAAATCAAGCCTGATTTTTACTTCATTTTGAATTTGATTCAGGGTCTGCGCCAGCAGTTCAATATTTTGATCACCTTTGATTTTAAGAGTTAATCCCTTAAGTGTCGGGTCACTAAAATTAAAGTTTGCATACTGTGTGACCAAAATATTATTTAAAATGGGCTCGTTCAAAAGCAGGCAGCGTTTGTCTTGACGTGCTTTTAAATCTTCGCGGGCCAATTCAAGTGCGCGTTTGTAAAGAAACCCTTCGCTTCGAATCTGGCTCACGTAGTCGCTATCATCGAGTTCAATCCGAGGACACAAATCAGCGACACCCCAGTGCTCACCTTCGGTTACACGTACTAAAACACCTTTTTGGCTGAAGGGTTTATCCGTTCTTTGTAATTCGTAAGGGCTAAAAAGTAATTCCATCAGATTTGAAACCCGATTGTCAGCAAAATGCTGAAAATTAAACTGTAGGCCGCGGACTGACCCAAATATTTATTATATTCAGGACTTGGGGGAGTTCTAAAAATCTTTTTCGCAATCAACATGCCGAGTGGAAAACACACCAGCGGCACAACATAAACCCAAAAGCGCTGAATCGAAATCCAGTAGTACCCGGCCAAAAACGGCGCAAAGATTAAAAAACCGATCCATAACCGGCCACCCGCTAGACCCAATCGCACGGCCAAAGTTTTCTTGTTCACCAGCACATCGGTGTTGATATCGCGTAAATTATTAATGGCAATTAAAACCGTGCTTAAAAAGCCGATTTGCAAACCCAAAACAAAAGCCGACAGGGTGTAGACTCCGGTCAATAAATAGAACAAACCACCGACGGCAATCAGACCGAAAAACAAAATCACAAACAGGTCGCCTAAACCATGATAGGCCAAAGGCATCGGCCCTGAAGTGTAAGCATAGCCCATCAAGATAGACAAAACACCGATCGCTAAAACCGGCCAGCCGCCATAAATCACCAACGGCAGTCCAAACCCGGCAGCCATTGCAAAGGCCAGCCCCGCAGCCCACATCACCTGTTGAAATGAAAAGTGGCCTTGCTGAGTCACGCGTGTCGGGCCGATCCGAGTTTCGGTATCTGCACCCTTTTTGAAGTCCATAGCGTCGTTCACGAGGTTGGTCCCGATTTGAATACAAAAGCTTGAAAGAAGAGCAAGCGCTACAATCCACCATTGAACGGCATACCCTGAGCCTCTGACCAGGCCCGTGGTTGAAATGATAGGCACTAAGGAAGCCGTAAGGGTTTTGGGACGCGCCGCTAAAATCCAAGATTTGATATTTGTCATCACGACAAATTAACAAATTTTTACTAGACTGAATAGACCTTTATTGGGAGTTGTTATGGAAATCGTCAATAGTTTAGTTGCATTTGCTGCCGGCTGCGCTGCTGCTGGATTCTATTTTGTTAAAAAAAATACGCAGCTGCAAATTGACTTGCAAGGCTGGCAAACTAAATATGAACTGTCCAAAGCCGCCAACGAAAACGCTCAAGCAGAGCAGGAACGTTCACAAAATAATCTGACATTGCAATTCAAGGATCTGGCACAAAAAATTCTCGACGAAAAGATAACGAAGTTCGATCAAGCGACCAGCAAAACCTCAGACCAAAATTTGAAGCAACTTGAAGGACTTTTAAATCCACTTAAAGAAAAAATCAAAGATTTCGAAAAACGCGTTGAAGACAGCTATTCAACCGAACGCCTTGAACGCAACAATTTAAAAAATGAACTGAACCGCTTGCTGGATCTGAATCAAACCATGACCAAAGAGGCGCAAAATTTAACTTTGGCTTTGAAGGGCGAAAACAAAACTCAGGGCAATTGGGGCGAACTGATTCTTGAAAATATTCTTGAGCGCTCGGGCCTACGCAAAGGTGAAGAGTACTTCACGCAAGAAACCATTTATGACGTTGATGGCAAAATGCAACGACCTGATGTCATCGTTAAACTGCCTGAAGGCAAACATCTGATCGTCGATTCTAAAATGACTTTGTTAGCCTACGAAGGATCGATGTCAGCTGAAACCGAAGAAGAACGACACCGGCATGCGCTAGCTCATGTAGATTCCCTTAAACGCCATATCGACAAACTCTCAAGTCAGAAATATCACCTGGCCGAAGAGCTCATTTCTCCGGATTTCGTTATGCTGTTTATGCCGCTTGAGCCCGCGTTTGCGCTGGCCTTCCGCATGAAACCTGAACTTTTCGAACACGCCTGGGACCGCAACATTGCAATTGTCAGCCCCACAACGTTACTGTCAACTTTACGAACTGTTTCGGCTCTGTGGAAGCAAGAACGCCAGCAGCAGAATGCACTTGAAATCGCAAAACGCGGTGGAGAACTGTATGACAAATTTGCCGGTATCGTTAAAGACCTTGAAACCTTAGGCGAAAGAATAGCCTCTGTGCAAAAAGTGCATGGCGAAGTCATGGGCAAAATTTCAGTGGGCCGCGGCAACTTGCTGACCCAAGTCGAAAAACTTAAATTACTGGGTGCAAAAGCTGAAAAGAGTTTGCCGACCCCGACTGAAACTTACGATTAATTCGTTCTGAACTACTGATGCTGCTGAATATCTTGAATAACTTCCCCGTAGCTTAGCTCGATAATCTGATCATAGCCTTCAAGAGTTGAAAGCCGATGCGCAATCGTAATCAGCGTCATGTCCCCTAACGAATCACGAATTACTTTTTGCACAATCGCGTCGGTTTCAACATCTACGCTCGCCGTGGCCTCATCAAGAAAAATAATTTTAACTCTCATCAGCAAGGCGCGCGCCAAACAAATTAACTGGCGCTGCCCTTGCGATAAGTTTGCACCATTCTCTGCAACAGCAAATTCAAGCTGCCCGGGCAAGCGTCGCACAAAATCTGCCAATGAAACTTTTTGCAAAGCCTGCCAAACCTCTTCATCGCTGACTTGGTTGTAACGGTCAATATTGCTACGTAGAGTTCCCATGAACAATGCCGGATCTTGCGGAATAACCGCCAAGCTCTTACGTACACGGCGAAGAGGAATATGATGAATCGACTCACCATTCAGCAGGATCTCGCCTGAGACGATATCCACAAATCTATACACGCTCTGAAAAATAGTCGACTTGCCCGAACCGGTCCTTCCGATAAGACCGACGCGCTGACCGGACTTAATTTTAAAGCTGATATTTTTTAAAACCATCGGCAAATGGTCCGCATAACGAAGACTGACATTTTTAAATTCAAGTTCTCCGTTCTGCGGCCAACCCTCAGCAATATGATTCGCCTGCGCACCCAGATAGTTTTTCTCAGCCGGCAGATCGCAGTAAAATTGAAGGCGTTCGACCGAGGTCATGCGTGACTCCAAATCTGAAAAGATACGCACTCCCCAGTTAAGATGACGCCATAAATCTAATGCATACAATGTCACAAGGCCCGCCGTCCCCGCCGCGATATAACCGCGCGAACTTGAAAACACAATTAGCAAACAGGTTGCCGACGAGATGGCCGCTCCGATGAGTGGAAGACGTGTAGAGAACCATCTGTTCACCATATAGTGCGTGCGTGACATCTCGGTCGAGTAAGTTAACTTCGAATAAAACTGCTGCATCGACCAGTCGGTTTGCCCGAAGGCACGAATAACCGTCAAACCATTCAGCGTCTCTTTAAAGTGGGCATAGCGGGGCGAGCGGGCCATTGAATCCAAACGTTTGATCTCGCGTGCAACCCTGCGGTAACTGTTCTGAATATAATAGTAAACCAGCATCACCGGAAAAATAACCAGCACAATCATAGGCAACACCAGAATAATAAGCAAAAATGAAACCGTGATATGAAAAATCGAGTGAATCGTATTATCAAAACTCCACTGTAAATAGATATCTACAGATTCCACATCGCGCGAAAACCTCTGTAAGATGCGCCCCACCGGAGTGCTATCAAAAAAGCGGATCGGCGCTGAAAGAATGGACTTCAACATCTGGTCATGAAAAGCCTTGCCGGCTTCAATTCCCCGTCTTGACCAGAAAGAGTTACTTGAAAAAGCCACCAGCATCGTTAATAAGCCGAGCCCGCCGTAAACCAAAATCATTTGTAAAGGCTGCAGATCCTGAACTTTATTTGATTGTGACAACCAAAGCTTCTGCATGAGAGGTGCGGCCACCACGGCTATAGCCGCAATAAACAAAAGAATAATGATTTTCTTCTGATGAGGAGGTTTGCCGCCTAAAGCTTTCAGGTAATTGATATAAATCGAACTTTCGACGGCGCCGATGGCGCGGTCTTCATCTTGAATAATACGGCTTGAATCACCCGTTACTTCTGAAGCTATTTTTGTTTGACCGGTCTGCAAGCCGTATTTTTTCTCAGTTTCAAGATTCGTTTCATAAGTAGAAACAAACCTTTTGAAAGCAGGGCAAGTTTGCATCAACTCTTGGTAAGTACCCAAAAAGTGTTCGCCTTCATCTAAAAATAAAATCTGATCAAAGCGCGCCACCGAGGCCAACCGATGCGTGACAACAATGCGGGTTTTATCTTTCCACGCATCAAACAGCAGGTTTTCGCAAAGAAAATTTTCAGTGTTCGGATCAACGGCCGAAAGCGGGTCATCAAGCAGAATCAGATCAGCATCGGCTAAAATGGCTCGTGCTAGGCTGACCCTCTGTTTTTGTCCGCCCGAAAGATTCACACCTTTTTCGCCAATTTCAGTATCTAGACCTGAAGGCCAAGCCATCAAATCAAATTCAAGGGCAGACAAACGCAAAGCACGCTTAACCATGTCTTCGGTTACATTTTTTTGTCCGAAAATAATGTTTTCACGCAAAGTCGAATTCACAATGTAGGCATCTTGCGGAACAAAGGCCCGGCGCAAATCGGCACGGTTAAAGAAAACGTCGCCACTCTGCGGATGAATTTCATTCAACAGTAAATTTAACAATGTCGATTTGCCGGCCCCAACTGGACCGACGACAGCAAGCGAGTGGCCTTCAGACAAATTCAAACTCAAATTCGTAAAAATCTTTTTGGCTTCATCGTAGTAAAAGCTGACGTTTTGCAGACTGACCATATGGCCTGAGGTCTGCACGCGAAGTGGCGATTCCTCGATTGTGTCCGATTTTAAAAACTTAGTTATGCGATCAGCACTGACAATAATGTTAATGAATCGGCTGATGAAGCGCGACAGCCCGCCGAATTGATCTTCCATAATGCCGAAGATCGAAATACACGTAAACGTCAAAGCCATATCGACTGTTTGCCCGCGTAAAACGTGAGTCAAAAGTGCGCCGAATAATACAATCGAGCTGATTGAAGTGTACACGAGGCCCCAAGTAATTTCAGCTTGGGCCAAGCGCGTCCGTGCTGCAATTTCTTTCGACCGGACGGCTGAAACTTCCTGCAGAACGCTTTTTTCCCAAACGAAATATTTAACGACACGAATAGCATTTAGTAACTGAGTCATTAAAGTCATTCGGCGGTCACGTTGTGCCATCATTTCATCTTCAAGATGCATGAAACTTTTTGAAAGCCGACTGGTGACCGGCACTAAAACTGCAAGAATGATAACGGCGACGATCGCCGACCAACCCAAAAAGTAAAATAATGTTATCGTGCAGCCAATCGAAAGTATCGCCGCGTTCGACATATCAATCGTCGTAATACTGCCGTCCGCAATTGCATCTGAATCAGAACTCATGAAGTTGACAATGTCACCGACCTGATACTGATTTTTGCCTTTGGCAGACAACTTCAGCGCGTGCGAGAAAATTTTCTTATTCACAAGGTTCGTGGCGATCTGATTGAATTTCAGAGTTTGATAAAAATAATGTTGAATTGAAAGACCGTTGCAGGCGCCAAAAAGACCGAAGCTGACCGCAATCAAACACAGTTGCTGAATGTCTGCGGTCTCAAAACTTCCAGCTTGCAAACGTGAAATAAAAGCATGCACCAAAAATGGAGTCGAAAAAGAAAAGGCGCTGCCAACCACTTGAAAAAATACGGCCGTACCGAAGTTCTTGCGAGAAGCTTTCAGTAAAGAGATGAGAAACTTTTTCTTATCAGACCAATCAATCGCAGATTCATCCCAAGGTATTTTTTTTGGATCAACTTCAGGAATCAAAGGAAGACGGTCTTCGGCCTGAACAACGCGGGTTTTACCAATAGAAATAAGTTTTTCAGCTTGCGAAAAGAGTATGACTTTTAAGGACATCGAGTCAGAATGGGCTAATTAGAGCTCTTGGTCAATTGTAGGCTTAGCAGGGTCAGCAACTTTAACCGTCATGTCAAACTGACGACCTTGGTTTTTGATTGGTGTCTGCGGATTTTGAACAACACGGCTTTGCAGCTTCGTAAAGATTTTTTCTTTTATAGCTAAGTGGTTATCTTGAAGCACACACTGACGAGCGATACGCTGTTCAACATTAATCACGATTGGTGCTTTAATATTAGCTGTCATTTCAGTGGCATCATCTGGAATTGTAATAATATTCAGATAAGCAGGGGCCTGGCCAGCTTGAAGTTTTAAAGATTCTGAATCAGTGCGGTTAAGACCGACCGCATATTTGTGTCCGAAAATTTCAGGTTCTAAAACCGGAAATGCGATCGAAGGAAGTTCGCAGCTTTGCAACCAAGCAAAGATGTCGTCGTTCGGATCATCGAGAAGTACAAATTGACGGAGATCCTGAAAGCCTAAAAGACCTTCATTAAAGGTTAAAATATCCTCAGATTTAAGCTCAACAAGGCCAAATCGAGAAGTTTTAATAACCACAGTACCTCCTAAAATAGGCTGCTCACTAATCAGACAAAATATCTGATAAAGTCGGTTAACGAAATTCTGGACTTAAATCGAGGTTTGAGCAATTTTTTTCTATATAACGCCGAGTATTATTTAAAACTACTCAGGCTTAAGGAGTTTCGAAACGCTCTTCACATTATCAGAACTGACCTGCAAAGACTGCTGATTTTGATCTTGGATAGCAACGTAGACTTCTTCACGGTGGATTTTAGTGTCTTTAGGAGCTTCGATACCAAGGCGTACTTGCTTACCTTTGATTTGAACAACGCGGATCTTGATGTGGTCATCAATCGCGATGCTTTCACCTAACTTCCTTGTAAGTACGAGCATGACTATCTCCTTGTCAGCAGCACAGATCCTTATCGGTTGTCTCTTGCGAAAGTTTAGATATTTCTTATAGGCACTAAAGTCAAGAACGCCGCCGAACAAAGTTGCGAGAAATCTCGGTGGTTACCGCAATTTGCAACACCTTATCTGTCATGTTCTTAAATTACGCTAAGATCACAAAACAGATAAGGTTAACAACGCTTACTATTTCAGCTCTTTCATGGCCTGCTTCAGGAAAGCCTTATCCAGAGCTGGATTCACCCACTCGCCCTCTTCGTGACAGGACATGCTGCCTGCGTGCGGTCCATGAGTCACGCCAACTTGGTAGGTCTTACCTTTGTATTCCATAAACGCCGGACCGCCTGAGTCGCCGCTACAGCCGCCCGAACCACCGGTTTGATCTGTGACGACCAGGCTGTCTTCAAAACGCGCCGGTACCGAAGTAATTCTGAGCACATCCGTGTCTTTACGCGGTTCTTCAGCAATAATACCAAAGCCCATTAACGTGACCTGAACAGTCTGCCCTTCAAGGCGGGTTTTATTGTTCGGCATATCAACCAAAGATTTCGGCAACAAAGTAACCGGCTTAGCCGATTTCGGCTCACCATCGTTATGATTTGTGATATTTTAAAAGGTATGGCCGCTGTAGCACTTTATAATTTTCTCCCGTATTATTTAAGTCAAGGTAGTGAATTAGATAGAACCAATTTTATGATTGGTCTTGGTCTTG
>JANPAD010000426.1:0-5171 GCA_031429735.1 Bdellovibrio sp.
TAGACGAGCGAAGCTCTTGTTCGAGACCTTTTTGCACATCTGAAACCTGCATTGACGCTTCAAAAAGCTCGCGAGTTCGTTGTGTTTTGATGTCTTTACGAAGCCTGCCTTCAAATTCACCAGGAGTCATACGGTTCGCCGACAAAATCGCCTTGTATGCGTCTGTTTGAAAAACCCCATCACGCTTAAAATAAGGCAGATCGTTCATAATTGTATGACGAACCTCAGCATCCGTAGCATAGATGCCTGCTTTTTCTGCTGCCTGAGAGGCTAAAGAGCGGTTCACCAAGGTGCCCATCACTTCATTACGAAGCAAAGAACGCTGCATTTCGCTGTCAAACTGACCGCCAAATAGCTGAGCGTAGTACTGCCCCAGACGGGTTTCTTCTTCTTGAAAGTCTTTGATCGAGATAATTTCGCCGTTCACTTCAGCGGCCGAGCCCATGCTCGAACTTCCGTGGTGACGACCCGTCAAATCAGAGAGAACAAACACCAATACGATCATACCGAAAATCAAGAATGCGACGATACTTCGGGTTGTAATGCGTTTATCTGCTAAGCCTTTTTTAAGTGTATCTGTTACGTGCTGCTGTTGAGCCTTTGCCATATATTCTCCTGAAATCTAAGCTCTACATCACCTCACAAAAAAATCGCAAGATCAACTAAAAATAAGTTAAGTTTCAAGCTTGAAAAATAAGGACGTTTTGCTATCGTTTGTGGTGCAGAGGGTGACAATTGAATTTTCTTAACTTTAATCTCAAAAAAGCTTTTCTTATTTTGGTTGTCATTATTTTGCCACTTATTTCAATTAACATGGAGCAAAAAAACTCTGCGGCACCTTGGTTTAACCAGCCTTTAGCCTTTCTAGCTGAAGGCATCGAAAAGGTTTTTCACGGCTTCAGTTACGGCGTGCGCAGCACGACCGCCGAATACATCAACATTATTAACATTAAAAGACACAGCCAGGATTTACAAAAAGAGAATGAAGAGCTGAAAACCCGGTTGAACTTGTTCAATGAAAATCAAAATGAACTAGAGCGCCTACGCACGCTGCTTGATTTTCAAAAAAATACAAAAATGGAACTTATCCCCGCGCAGGTGATCGGACGAAACTTGGTCACGGATCATAACACCATTACAATTAACAAAGGAACCGATCACGGCCTCGTGGCAGGACAAGCCGTTCTGACAGTTTCGGGCGCCGTGGGCCACATCTTCAGACCTTCAAAGCGCACCGCTCACGTTATGCTCATTACAGACCGTTATTCTGTGGTGGATGCGATCATTCAAAAAACCCGCACCCATGGATTGGTGGAAGGTAAGTCAAAAGAAGCCTGCGTTTTGCAGTATGTCGAGCGCACCGAAGACGTCAAAGACGGCGACCTCATTGTCACCGGCGGTTTGGATAATATCTTTCCGAAAGGCTTTCCGTTAGGCGTTATTACGAACGTTGACCGTAAAACAAAAAATACCTCCCTTTTGATCGAAGTTAAACCGGTCGTTGATTCAAATAAGGTCGAAGAAGTTTTTATTGTGAGAAACGCGGGCCTCGAAAACTTTTTAACCGAACCTGTACAGGCCTCGTCTGTCAGCTCAAGCACCGCCGCGCATGAATAAGCTTCATCTTCGACTGATCTATAAGCTTTTTCTGTTCACGCTGATTTATTTTGTCGGATGTGGATTTCAGACCAGCTTCTGGCCGAACATCATCTCATTTCTACCTGGTCCGCAAATTTGGCTGATTATCATCTTTTACATCGGCATTAAATGGAAATCGATGAACTACATATTCTACATTTATTTCTTAAGCTACTGCCTGACGTACTTTACAGATGTCCCTCTCAAAATGTTGTGGGTACCGCTGGCCTTGATTTACTTCGTGCTGATTTTGGTCAAGGACCGCATTCGGCTGACCGGTGTTTTTTCATTTATTCTTTACTCTTTAGTCGGCAGCATTATGTTTGAGGTGGGTTACTACTTCATTTCAAGTCTGTTAGAGCCGGTTCCGACCAGCGCCATGTTTGTGGACCGCACGCTCCAAATCTTGATGAATTTCATTTTGAGCTACCCGCTCTATTTTCTTCTTGAATTGGCCGATAGGGCCTTCTCGGAAAAGCCCGATTGGCACCGCACCAGCATGGATTACAACAGTGAGCCTCTCTTATGAGCAACTACATCAGTAACCCCGACGAGGCAAAAGAGTTTCAAACACGGTACCGCGTTTTGGGAATTTTTATTATTGTGACGTTCTTTATTTTCATCAGCCGGCTGGTTTGGCTGCAAGTCATTCAGGGAAATGAGCTGCGCCAGTTCTCTGAAAACAACCGTATCAAGCAGAATAAAATTATGGCACCCCGCGGACTGATTTTGGACCGCGAAGGTCGTGGGTTGGTTGAAAACTTGCCGGGCTTTGAAGTTATTATTTCTCCACAGTATGTTGATGACCTGAAAGGCTTAGCAGAAAAAGTCGGCCCCATCCTTGATATGGACTCCGAAAAAATCATCGAAAAATTCAAACGCGGCAAACGGATCAACGGGCCGTTTGCCATTATCCGTTTAAAAGACAATCTCTCACGTGAGGAAGTGTTCAGACTTAAGCGAATCCGTCTTGATACTGCAGGCCTTGAAATCCGCGAATCGATTATTCGTCACTACCCGCTTCATGAAAACGGTGCACAATTGTTCGGGTACGTCGGCGAGATTTCCAAACAAGAAATTTCAAAACTAAATGAAAAGTTCAAAAATCAGTTCAACTTCGAACAAAGTGATATCATCGGCAAGAACGGCTTAGAAGAAAACTTAGAAGAACGTATCCGCGGAGTCGACGGCGTCAGTTTCATTCAAGTCGACGCCCACGGCCGCAAGACGATTACTGAAATTCCGAATATTTACGGCCAGCAGATTAAAGATCTTGACCCGATCCACGGCAATAGCGCTTACCTGACTATTGACCGCGATATTCAAGAAGCTGCCTACAAATCAATGTCCGACCTCCAGCGCATCGGCGCAGTGGTCGCGATGCGTTCGAATGGCGAAATCCTAGCTTGGCTGAACGAGCCCGCATTTGACCCAAATGCATTTTCAACCGAGATTACGACGAAACTCTGGAGTAAAATTAATAGTGATCCGTACAAGCCTTTACGCAACAAAGTTATTCAGGACAATTTTTGGCCTGGCTCGACATTTAAACCTTTAATGGCTCTGGCGGCCCTTCAAAGCAAAACTATTACAGATAAGACCCTGGTCAGCGCTCCCGGTAAGCTCTTTTTCGGAAACCGATGGTTTCATAACCATAATAAAAACGGTGAAGGCCTCATCAGTGTTTACGAAGCTATCGAAAAAAGTAGTAATGTTTTTTTCTACAAGATGGGTATAGCTCTGGGCGTAGACAAAATTTATAATTATGTCAGCCTTTTGGGGCTTGGGCAGCGAACGCAAATTGAGATGGCGCGTGAAGCTCCAGGTCGCTTACCAAACAGCGTCTGGAAAAAATCAATCCGCGGTGAAGATTGGCAACCCGGCGAAGATTTGACCTTAGGTATCGGACAAGGATACGTTACGGTGACACCTCTGCAAATGGCTGTGGCTTATAACACGATCGCCACTGAAGGTAAGGTTGTAAAACCTTTCATCGTTAAAAAAGTCGTCGATCATGACGGTCATACTCTTTTGGAACGCGAACCTGAAATTGTCCGTGACATTACCCTACCCCAGCCAAACGGGTACAAAATAGATGCTGAAACATTTAGAATTGTAAAACGTGCGATGTTTCTTGTGGCCAATGGACCAAGCGGTACCGCTCGCAGTGCAAAGGTTCCGGGTGTTCAATTGGCCGGAAAAACTGGAACGGCTCAGGTGATGAGCTTTTCTGCCGATCAAATTTATAAATCCTGCAATTCGCGACCGATGTCGATGCGCCATCACGGATGGTATGTCGCGTGGGCTCCTTGGGATAAACCTGAAATTACAGTGGCCGTGTTAGCCCAGCACAGTTGTTCGAGCCATGCAGCCATACCCATTGTTCGCGACATCATGGAAGCTTATTTTAAAAAATATCACCCCGAACTCATAAATGAAGCTCTTAAAAAAGGTGAAAAATCTGTACGTGGCCTCGAAGGCGGCGGGGGGAGCGATTAATATGGGTTTAAGAGGCTTACACGTTAACGAACGTAATTTTCTAAACCGAATCGACATCCGATTGATTGCTTTGGTTTTCTGTTTGAACGTGATCGGTTTATTTAATTTGTTCAGCGCGACTCACGGGCCGAACTCAAATGGCGTTGAGTCTCTCTTCATTCAACAGATCGTCTGGCTGATGATGGGCTGGACTGTTTTTATGGTTTTCACTTTTGTTGATTACGCTTGGATCAATAAATTCGTCTGGATTTTTTATATAGCCAATGTCGGCGCGCTTGTTTACACCGATATTCATGGTAAGGTCGTACTTGGCGGCCAGCGCTGGATTGACCTGCACTTTTTCCGCTACCAACCGTCAGAAACGATGAAGCTTTGTTTGATTCTGATTTTAGCGCGCCTTTTGGTGAATGCAAAAACCTACGGTAAAGGTATGGGTCTTCGTGAAATTCTATTTCCGGCATTTCTTATTTTTGTTCCGTTCGCGTTAACCGTAAAACAGCCCGATCTTGGGACCGCCATGATGCTCATGTTTATCGGCAGCACTCTGTTATTTTTTGTGAAAATCCGTCGCAGTATTTTGATTACGCTATTAACTTTAGGTCTTGTGACTGTGCCGATCGCCTGGAAATTCGGTTTCAAAGATTACCAACGAAACCGCGTTCTGACTTTCATTTCACCTGACTTGGACCCGCAAGGTAAAGGGTACAACTCGATTCAATCTAAAATTGCCGTCGGTTCAGGTAAGTTTTTGGGTAAAGGTTTTAAAATGGGAACGCAGTCTCAATTAGAATTTTTGCCTGAGCGCCATACGGATTTTATTTATTCGGTGCTGTCGGAAGAGTGGGGCTTCGTCGGAAGTGTCATTGTTCTGATCACCTTCGCCTTTTTATTTAAGATTTGTTTTGAAATTGCGCTGCAGGCCCGTGACAAGTACGGAGCGCTTCTGGTTGTCGGAGTCACCGCTTATATATTCTGGCATATGTTTGTCAATATCGGCATGGTGATCGGGCTTTTGCCCATCGTGGGCGTACCGC
>JANPAD010000427.1:0-7257 GCA_031429735.1 Bdellovibrio sp.
CAAGCCCGGCTTTAATAAATCGAGTTGGAAGCAGTTTCAGCTCGGGCGCCACTGACTACGCGATATCCCAATTAGCTTGATACTCCTGCCCCAAAAAATTTGCTACGGTCAATTCAACTGCATTCGGTTCAGGTAAGTACGTTGCTGTGCTTAAATCATAGTTGTCGGGCAAACTCAGCTCAGATACTTTTTGACCACTGGTCATATCGTACATCACAAGTGTTACAAGTGAATCCCGGGAATAATTGACCAAAACGTACTTGTCGCCCAGCGTTTGTATTGTGCTCAGCCAATAGCCCTCTTTGGGAGCGATAAAGGCTTCAGGTGTTGCTTGATCTTGCTTTTTAAGCCTGAAAATAGTGCCGTTCGTAAATACGTGCACGACATAATAAAAATAGGAACTTGTCTCTTCGAACGCATTTAGATAAGGGATCGCGCCGTTGATCTGCAATATTTCACCGGTGCGAAAATTCGTGAGTTGGCTTTTTGCTTCCGCTTCATTTGTGACATTCAGCCAATTCTTAAATTTGTAAACGCTGCGATTTAAAATAGTTTTAGACGTCATATCAGCGAGGTTTACGTAAAGAGCAGAGAACAAACGGGGGCTTGAGTCCGGATGCATGGTCACCAGTTCGTCGGCGGAACTCCAACTGGGTTCCTGCATGTAAGACAATCCGTTAAATTCACCTTTAATTTTTTTTGCGGCGATATCGTAGATCACGTAACGACTGACATCTATATTTCCGTTGATCTGAATCTGAATGACCAGATACTTCTGGCTAGGTGAAATAAAAAGTCCTACAACCTGTCCTTGATCCGGCAGCAGTGACTTCGTGAAAAAGATGTCGTTGACGACGCCGGCATCGTCGTCAGAAACCATGTTTTCAAAGGATCGGCGAGATAATACAAATTTTCGGTTTTTTGTCAGTTCAACTTCACTTAACAAATCTATGTCGGCCGGATACTTTTCGAACATGAACTTTTCGATTTTCGGCAAATTGAGGCTGCGTTGGAGCGTCTGCTGAACCTCTTGTTTTGCTTCGAAGCTAAATTGTTTTGTTTTCTGGCTGTCGGTTTCAAGCCATGCATATTCGCCGGATTTGGTGTGTGAGGGCAAGTCGTTGACAGCGCTTTGAGTAAGGCCAGCTGGAGTCAGCGAAGCGATGATGAGCAATTTTGAAAAAATGAGCATAAGCGTCCTCTTTTTCGGACAACTTATGATTGACTGTGAGGTGGGTCAAATAGAAAAAAATATCTGGTAGAAATTCCCCTTGGCATTTGAGGTCTTGTCGTTTGATCCACGACTTATCCTGTGCTAATTTGAGCCATGAGCCAACCGCAGAAGCAGATACCTAAACTAATCAGTAAAACCAAGATTATGAACGGGTACCAGTGTCACAAAAGTATCTATTGGGCCGTCCATAATAAGACCTTGATTCCACCGGTGACTCCCGAGTTGCAAGCGCTGTTTGATCAGGGCAATCAAGTCACTGAAAAAGCACGGGAGTTGTTTCCAGAAGGGGTGTTGGTTGATTTTCCGGCCTATGACTTCGTAGGTTCGCTCACGCGTACGCGTGAATTGTTAAAAGAAAATACCCACGCTATTTTTGAAGCGGCCTTTGAATACAAAGGATGCTACGCCCGGGCCGATATAGTTCGCTACAACCCATCGACTCAGCGCTGGCTTATTACTGAAGTGAAGATGAGCACCAAAATTAAACCTGAACATTTAGATGATGTGGGCCTGCAGGTTTGGATTATGGCCAATGCCGGACTACCCATTGAAAAAATATCAGTTATGTATCTGAACAATGCCTATCAGCACGGAGTTTCAGATCCGAAGCAGCTTTTTGTCGATGAAGATGTGACCGATCGTTTGCGCTCAGATTACAAAGCGATAGCACCGCGCCTGACTGAAATTTTTAAAGCTATACGGTCCGAGCAGGAACCCGAAGTCGCGATCGGCAAGCACTGCTTTGAACCTCGTGAGTGTCAGTTTATGGAACACTGCTGGAGCCAACTTGAAATGCCAAAGCCGAATATCTTTGATTTGCCCGCAATGAACAATAAAAAATGGCGCGAAGCCAAATGGGACCTTTATAACCGGGGACACGTGGGGCTTGATCAGCTGGATCAAGCGGACCGGACCGAAACCTTAAACGAAAATCAAAACCGGACTTTAAATTCAATCCAAACAGGCGAGCGTTTTATTGATCGCGATAAAATCAACGCCGAGATTTCGAAATGGAAGTTTCCGCTGGTGTTTTTAGATTTTGAAACAATTAATCCGGCTATCCCACGCTATCCGAAAACTTCGGCGTTTACCCAAGTGCCGTTTCAGTACAGCGTCCACGTTATGGAGTCTCTGGAAGCCGAGCCTGAACACTTTGAATTCTTAGCCGACGATCAAAGCGACCCACGCCGCGCGCTGATTGAAAGCCTTATTAAGGCGTGTCAAGGCGATGGCGCCGTTGTCGCTTATTTTGCTAAATTTGAAGGTGAGCGATTGCTAGAAATGGCTGACTTTTCTCCTGAGCATGCGGCTGAACTGTTGCAAATTCGCGAACGTTTAGTCGACCCGTTGCCACTCTTGCGAGAATCTGTTTACGACCCTCGATTTGGCGATAGTTTCAGCATAAAATCGGTAGGCCCTGCTTTGCTGGGTGATCGGTTTGATTACTCTCAATTAAAAGTTGGTGACGGCGGAGCCGCTCAGCGCGCTTTTGAAGAGTTGATTTCAGATAAAACCCCTCCTATGCGTAAAATCGAATTAAAAGGCGCTCTATTGCTTTATTGCCAACAAGATACCTACGTCATGGTCGAACTCGTTCGTTGGTTGTTTAACCAAATCTAAATCCGATCGTTAATTTCAAAAGGGCCTTGCTTTACATTCTTAAATCTCTAGAATGAAAATTGGTGCGGTTGACTCACTTTTGAAAGGCTCTACTATGCATAAGAACCAGGGACCAGTGTACTACGGCGATTATTTAAAACTGGGTCAGCTGTTGGACAGTCAGCAACCGCTGAGTAAAAAATTTTCGACTTCTGAAAATCCTGAAGCGCACGATGAAATGCTTTTCATTATTGTTCATCAGGCTTACGAACTTTGGTTTAAGCAGATGTTGCATGATCTTGATTCAGTCTTAAAAATATTTGAACAGGAGGCGGTGCCTGAAACAGATTTGGGTACGGTCGTGCAACGGCTTGAACGTATCCGTAAAATTCAGGTTATGATTTCGGGGCAGCTTGATATTTTAGAAAGCATGACTCCGATGGATTTTTTGGAGTTCAGAAACTTGCTGATTCCAGCTTCGGGTTTTCAAAGCGTCCAATTTCGTGAAATTGAAATTAAATTGGGGTTGGGAACTCATAACCGCGAAAATATCGACCGTGAATTTTTCATGGGTCGCTTAAGCGAAGCCGATCGTCAGAAATTAATCTCGCTTGAAGGTACGCCGTCGCTTTTGAAGCGCCTTGAGGCCTGGCTTGAGCGTACACCTTTCACAGTTTCAGCTGAATTCAACTTTTGGGGCGAATATCAAAATGCAGTTAAAGGTATTTTAGCCGAAGACGAGGCCACAATTCAGGCCAACATGGCGCACTTGTCAGACAAAGATAAGCAAGGGCAGCTTGAAAATTTAAAAGTCACGCGTGACACATTTGAAAGTTTGTTTGACGAACAAAAGCATCAAGATGTGGTGACGGCGGGCGGGCGTAAGCTTTCACGTAAGGCTATTCTAAATGCGTTGTTTATATTACTTTATCGTGAACAGCCGATGCTGGCCTTGCCGTTTCAAATGATGAGCCTCATGATGGATATCGATGAAAACTTCACAACTTGGCGTTACCGCCATGCGCTGATGGCGCAGCGGATGCTGGGTACTAAAATTGGCACCGGCGGTTCATCAGGGCATGCGTACCTGAAGCGTGCAGCCGACAATAACCGCGTATTTATTGATTTGTTTAATCTGTCGACGTATTTGATTCCGCGTAGCCGCAGGCCACAAATACCTGATGCAATTAAAAAGAAGCTCAATTTTCACGTCTAAGAACTATTGAGGGTAGGAAGCGATGTATAAAAAGTTTTACACCCATTTTGTTGAAGCCAATCCTGATGTGCAGCACTACGCGGCTCATAGCCATCATTATTGGCCCGACGTCACGCTCGACGCGACCATTCAGTACTGGAAGGATTCAGCCAAGTTAGTAGATAGCAAATGGGACTACTTTTTTTCGACGAAGATTCCTTCGACGCAGGCTCTAATAGCCGAGGTTTTGAATCTCTCTAAGCCCGAGCAGATTGTGTTTGCTCCGAACACGCATGAACTGGTTTACCGCGTATTGAGTTGCTTTACGCATTTGCCCCAGGTGCGAGTGCTGACGACCGATTCAGAGTTTCACAGTTTTGAACGCCAAATTAATCGCTTAAGTGAAGGCGGACGTTTTGTTGCCGATAAAGTTTCAACTTTAGAAGCTGAAACATTTGAAGACCGTTTTATTGAAAAAATTAAATCAGAAAAGTACGATCTTATTTTTTTCAGCCAAGTGTTTTTTAACTCAGGCATCACAGTCAATATTGACCGCATAGTCAAAGCAGTTGAAAACATCAACACGGTGATCGTCATTGACGGTTACCATGGGTTCATGGCCCTGCCGACAGATTTAAGCAATATTGAAAATCGGGTTTTTTATATTTCGGGCTCGTATAAATACGCTCAAGGCGGCGAGGGGGCCTGCTTTATGCACGTGCCGGCCGATTGCAAGCTGCGCCCCGAATACACGGGTTGGTTTGCAAGTTTTGACGAATTAGCCAAACGCGAGGCCGAAGTAAAGTATTCCGAAGATGGTTTACGCTTTGCCGGTTCAACAATGGACCTGACTCCGATCTATCGGCTTGAAGCTGTTTTGGAATTATTCAAGCGTGAAAACATCAAAGTGGCCGATATTCATGCCTACGTTCAGAAATTACAGAAAAACTTTTTAACTGCCTTGGCTGAACTGAAGCATCCGCATTTGTGCGAAGCGAACATTTTAAGAAACGATTTCAAAAACCACGGTCACTTTTTCGCGTTCGAGTTAGGAGCTACGCGCCTGGCGATGGATGTGCACGAAGAACTCAACCGAAAAGGGATTGTCACCGATTACCGAGGTTCTCGTCTGCGGTTTGGGTTCGGTCTTTACCAGGACGAAAAAATCAACTTTAAGAACTGAGAATTGATGATGGCAAAAGCCTTTAAAAAAAACTTTGAATTGGTTTCGACCTTTCAGCCGGGCGGCGATCAGCCTAAAGCTATTGAAACCATGGTTGAAAATTTTTCGAAGGGTTTGAAACATCAAACTCTTTTAGGGGTAACGGGCAGTGGTAAGACGTTTTCGATGGCGCATACCATTGCACATTTGAATTGCCCGGCGTTGATCTTGGCTCCGAACAAAACGTTGGCTGCACAATTGTATTCAGAATTTAAAGAATTATTTCCGAACAATGCGGTCGAGTACTTTGTTTCGTATTACGATTACTACCAACCTGAAGCTTATATTCCTTCAAGTGATACCTTCATTGAAAAGGACTCAGCCATCAACGAACAAATCGATCGCATGCGCCATTCGGCCACGCGTTCACTATTTGACCGCCGCGATGTCATTATTGTTTCGTCGGTATCGTGCATTTACGGTTTAGGATCGCCCGAGGCCTACGAAGGTATGATGATTCAAGTCGCGAACGGGCAAAAGCTTAAACGTGACGATTTACTGAAAGAACTGATCCGCATTCAGTACAACCGTAACAACGTCGATTTTTCACGCGGTAACATACGTGTACGCGGCGATATAGTTGAAGTGTTTCCTCCCTACGAAGAAGAGCGAGCCTTGCGCATTGAATTTTTCGGCGACTTCGTTGAAAGAATTTGTTGGATAGACCCTTTAACTGCAAAAGTATATGAAGAGTTAGATCAGATCGGTATTTACCCGGGGTCGCATTACGCGACTGGTGACGACAATATCAAACGCGCTATTAAAACCATTCAAGTTGAACTGCAAGAGCGCATCAAAGATCTGAACACCAACATTAAATTTCTAGAAGCCCAGCGCCTTGAGCAAAGAACTTACTACGATATCGAAATGATGGAGCAGATCGGTTTTTGTTCGGGCATTGAAAATTACTCGCGCCATTTAACCGGTCGTCAGCCGGGCGAGCCGCCTCCTACATTGATTGAATACTTTCCGAAAAATTTCATTACCTTTATTGATGAGTCGCATGTGACCGTGCCGCAGATTGGCGGCATGTACCGCGGTGACCGTGCCCGTAAAAGCACTTTAGTTGAACACGGCTTCAGGCTTCCGTCGGCCCTCGATAACCGACCGCTGAACTTTCAGGAGTTCGAACAGATGATGGATAAAGTGGTTTACGTGTCGGCTACGCCGTCGGCCTATGAGCTTGAAAAATCTGAAGGCTTGATTGTTGAACAGATTATCCGACCGACCGGCCTGATAGACCCTGAAGTTGAAGTGCGGCCGGTTAAAAATCAGGTCGATGATATTTTGAAAGAAGTCCGTATCCGTGTTGAAAAGAAACAACGCGTGTTGATTACGACGCTCACGAAGCGTTCATCAGAAGACTTAGCTGAATATTATGAATCCATCGGTATTAAAGTTAAATACCTGCACAGTGATATTGAAACAATCGAGCGCAGTGAAATTATCCGCGATTTACGCTTGGGAGTTTTTGACGTTCTGATCGGGATCAACTTACTGCGTGAAGGCTTGGATATTCCAGAAGTCAGTCTTGTGTGCATTACCGATGCCGATAAAGAGGGTTTCTTGCGTTCAGAGCGCTCGCTGATTCAAACCATAGGACGGGCCGCACGTAATGCCGAAGGCCGCGTGATTTTGTATGGTGACCGTATTACCGATTCAATGCGAAAAGCGATGGATGAAACCTCGCGCCGTCGTAAAATTCAGTCCGATCACAACACCGAACATGGCATCACACCACAAACCATCCGTAAAAAAATTCGCGAAGGCATCGGCGACATGTTTGACGGCTCATTAGGGGCCTACAAATTAAAAGGCGAAACTGACAAAACGGCAGAGCAAATGAAAAAGTTTGCCGAAAAGCCTAATAAAATTCAGGACGAAATTATCAAGTTGAAAGATAAAATGAAAAAACTTTCAGCCGACCTTGAGTTTGAAGAGGCCGCCAAAGTGCGCGACGAAGTTAAACGCCTTGAAATTTTAGAGCTTCGCATACGTGAAGGCAAC
>JANPAD010000428.1:0-3375 GCA_031429735.1 Bdellovibrio sp.
ATGTAAGTTCCCAAAACTTCAAGGAATTTACCTGTAACGTAACGGCGAGAATCTGCAACAGTAATACGGTATGCAGGATCATGTTTTTTACCAACGCGAGCTAATCGAATAACGACCATGAAAATAACCTTCCTTAAATAGACGGCCAAAGCCGCCATGAGCGAACAAGATTTATAACCTAATTAGAACTTTTTTCAAATGATTTTATTAAATACCCTCTAAAATACTAGAATGGAAACCCCGGGCGACCCGGTTTTCCACCTTTCATGGCTTTCCCCATTCCCATCTTCATCAAGCCAGACATCATTTTTTTGGCTTCTTCGAATTGCTTCACCAGTTTATTAACATCCTGAACTTGAGTGCCACTGCCGCTTGCAATTCTTTGACGCCGCGAGCCATTTAGCACCCGATGGTCCGTTCTTTCCTGAATTGTCATTGAATTAATGATGGCTTCAATCTTTTTCATTTCTGCATCTGGTGGAGCCATGTTCTTCATTTTCTTCGAGATTTCACCCATTCCAGGCAAGAACTTCAGCATACTTTCAATGCCTCCAAGCTTTTTAAGCTGTTGAATCTGCGCTAAAAAATCCTCGAGGGTGAACTCGTTCTTCATCATTTTCATGGCCGACTTTTCGGCCTCTTTATGATCTATCACTTCTTGAGCGCGCTCCACGAGCGTCAGAACATCACCCATATCCAGAATTCGTCCAGCTAAGCGATCCGGGTGAAATACTTCAAGGGCTGAAACTTTTTCACCCACACCCATGAATTTAATCGGAATACCGGTCATTTCGCGAATTGATAAGGCCGCTCCGCCACGGGCGTCACCGTCGACTTTTGTTAAAACAAGACCCGTCAAGCCTAAACGCTGATGGAATGTTTCAGAAACATTCACCGCTTGTTGACCTAACATCGCATCCGCCACCAACAAGACCTCTGTTGGAGTAATAACTTTTTTTAGATTCTCTAGCTCGGTCATCAGCTCATCATCAATCTGCAGGCGACCCGCCGTATCCAGAATCAGAACTTCGATCATTTCCGTTTTAGCCCATTCAAGGGCGGACTTCAGAATATCTTCGGGTTTCATTGCCGTTGTCGATTGATAGCAAGGAAAATTATTTTGCTTCGCTAAAATTTGGAGCTGCTCAATGGCCGCAGGACGATAAACGTCGGCCGGAATGAATCCCACTTTTTTGCCGAGCTTTTGACGAATGTAAAGTCCGAGCTTCGCGGTACTTGTCGTCTTGCCCGCACCTTGCAGACCGACCATCATAATAACTGACGGATTTTCGCGTACGTTGATATCAACCTTTTCGCCGCCCAGAGTTTGCACCAGTTCATCATGAACAATCTTGGTGAACATCTGGCCCGGATTGACGTTTTTGATGACTTCGGTGCCGACCGCTTTGGCTTTCACGCGTTCAATAAAGTTTTTAACGACCTTAAAATTAACATCCGCATCCAGCAAGCTCATGCGGATTTCTTTAATGATCTCTTCAATATTCGCTTCTGAAATTTCGCTTTGTCCGCGAATTTTTTTAACGGAGCTTAGAATTTTATCCGACAGGCTTTCAAACATAACTTTATCCTATTTGGCACTGATCTGCGCCATTTTTTCATCCATTTGTTTAATAATATCAGTCGCGGCTTGTTTATATTCAGGTGTCTTAATGGCGCCGTAATGACTCGAAATTTTTGCGCGGCTTTTTTGTAGCGTTTTTAAAATCTGATTTTTTTCACGGTCTAAAATATAAGTGGCGACTCGGTCTTTTGTTTTGTTTTGCGCATACACCCAAAGCTCTTCGACATGAATCTGAGCCAGAATTTTAGCGTAGGCCCGGTAAAAAGACGGACGATCAAAGCAGTCATCCCCGCAATGCTTGAAGAGCGTCTTGTCATAAAGGCTAAGATCTGTTGCAAAGCCCACACCGTTTTCATCAGCTACCGCAGCTATATGATCTTCGGTCGTCTCCACATTGTTAGCGGGGGCTTTTATGGCTTTTTTCAATTTACCGAGAATCAGAGTGTTCTGACCGTTCAGTACCATCATATACTTAAATTCGACCCGAAAATAAATTCCCGCACCAACAAGCATTAAAATCATAATTAAAATAATAACGAGTTTTTTTACCATCTTGAAAAAGATCCTTTTTTAAGAGCGTATTGCGCTAATCCATAGGTCACCAAAACCGCAAAAAAGCTCACGATGACAGAAGTCAACAGGGCCACGTCAGCTTGCCCCAAAACAGCATAACGAAATCCGTTGATGAGGTAAAACAACGGATTAAACTGCGACAGTGTTTGCCAAACCGGATGCAAGCTATCAATCGAAATGAAAACTCCGCCCAAGTAGGTCAATGGCAACAAAATAAAAGTACTGAACGCACTGAGCTGATCAAAAGTATTCGACAAAACCGCCACAAAAATACCTAAAAATGAAAAGATAAATCCACCGACAAAGAAAAAATAGATCAACCAAAACGGATGCTCAACAGCCAGCAGTTCGTGCAACTGAATATAGTGAAACAGAAGACCCACAAGACCTGTCACTAATGCGACGAGGGTGCCGCGTACGACACTGCCTAGCCCCATGGCCCAAATGATATAGGACCGTGGAATCGGAGCCACTCGAATGTCTTCGAGATCGCCTGAAAACTTAGAGGTCACAATTGAAGATGATGAGTTTTGAAAAGCATTGTTTATTAAACCCATCACCATCAGCCCTGGAATCAAAAATGACAGATAATTTAAACCGCTTTTGAGTTGCACACTGCTACCTAGAGAAACGCCGAAAACCAACAAGTACAAAAATGAGCTGATGACCGGGCTTACGACAGTTTGAATAATCACTTTTAGAAACCGCTTTATTTCGCGGCGAAACAAGGTGTAAAAAATAATCATAGAGACACCATTTTAGAGAATGCGTCTTCAAGACGACCCTCTTCAATTTTAATATCCTGCACACTTGCAAGATCAATTTTATGTTTCGAAAGAAAATCCGAAATACCGAGCTGCTGGGCTTCTAAAAATTCCTGATTTCGGCCGTCTTTAAATAAGAGAATGATCTTTTTCTGTGAGTACTGGGAAATCATGTCTTTAGGCGAACCGTTATACAAAAGCTGACCTTTGTTGATGACGGCCACCTGATCACACATCTGTTCGGCTTCTTCAAGATAATGAGTTGTCAGCAAAATGGACATCCCCTCACCCTTAAGCTGATGAACGAACTTCCAAAGCGATTCACGCAAGCCCACGTCAACCCCAGCCGTTGGTTCATCAAGGAGTAATAATTTAGGCGTATGCACCAGAGCTTTAGCGATCATCAGGCGGCGCTTCATGCCGCCCGACAGTTGTTTTACTTTTTTCTCGCGGTGC
>JANPAD010000429.1:0-7024 GCA_031429735.1 Bdellovibrio sp.
GAACTTCTACACATTGGTGAAACCAAAAAGTCAGGTCACGATATCAAGAAAAGATCTAAGAGCTTCTTCAGCACACTTAAAGCCAATAAAACTAGACTTAAGATAGCTTTAGATGCACTTAGAATGCGTCGAAAAGTCTTATACGCGAGTACAAGATAATTCGGCATACGAACCTCCTTTCAAAATACGGAAGTTCAGTGTCACCTAGAAGCGAAGTGAGATGTTCATTTCGCTTTTTTGCATTTTGAGATCCAGAAAAAATAAAATATTACATAAAGCGATTTGATAATGGCTATATTAATTTATTTTTCTAAGCCAGCTTGAAGTTTGTTCGATAAACAACTTGTTTTCTTCTAAAAATGGCATGTGCCCGCTTTTAGAATACTCATGAAACTCTGCATTCGATAACCACGAGCACATCTCATGAGGTCGTTTCAGAGAAATTAAGTCAAAAGCCCCTGCGGTTATTAATATTGGAATTTTAAGACTTTTAAGTTCTGCTGAATAGTCTACATTCATTAAATCCTGTTGCATTTGTAAGACCGCAGAAAATGATGTAAAGAGTTCACTGGAAACTTTTGATGACCAATCGATGTCGCGCACCTGCAGCATCGCTTCAATCTTCCAAAACCGACTCATTTCATATGCATTAGCTTGTTCAGAAAAAATCTTTCCACCCAGATTTAAATACTCCTCTAACAGTCCTAGCTCAATTAGACGCTTTTGCTTTTCGTGCATAGACTGCTTTGCATGTGAAAACGAAGACATTGAATTAATTAAAACTAAAGCCTTAATTGCTTTTAGGTTTTCAAATGCCGACTTGATGGCTAACAGACCACCATAGGAATGTCCCATAAGTATAACCGGCTCATTTTCAGCATTGATAACACATTTAAGATCATCAAGATCATTTTGAATAGAAAATATCTTTCGTTGGGTCACTGATTTACCACAGCCTGCATAGTCCCAAAAGAGTATTGTATGACTGTCGGCCAACTCTTGAAGCTGATTTTCGTAGAGGGAGCCATAAGCGGCTGGTCCCCCGGCGATAAAAATAACCGTAGGCCCAAGACCGAATTTGCGGCATGAAATAACACCGTCGTTTACGTTTATTAATTTCTCGTGCATTGGAGTCATTTAAGTTGAAAGACCCACAGCTAATTTCCACTCTTCATTCGGCAAGATCAGCTTGCGGGCTTTAAGATCGAAAAAACCACCTGTGAAAGTGGCTTCGCTGGCGATAGAGCCATCAGGTTTAATCATCTGCTGCTTCAGCTTAAAGATTTTTCCTTCGTATGAAACAAGTTCAAAACTGATTTTAATAGTCTCACGCAAAGTCAGCTCTTTTTGAAATTTAAGATTCACTTCAAGAATGACCGGACCCAAACCCGTTTCATGAACTTTTTGATAGGTGTAACCACGCCCAGTGATCAACTCCCAGCGCGCCTCTTCGTACAGAGCCAGATAGGTCGCGTTGTTCACGTGACCGTAGGAATCGAGGTGATGTTCTTTAATAACCATCTCGTACTGATAAGACATTTTACTTGAGCGCTTCGCGGATGTAAGCCGATGCCTGATCCATAATCCAAACAACGGCTGCAATGACGACAACGATCGTTCCGACTTCAGGCCACATGGCCTGACCTTGATACTTGATCAGCATGGTACCGATACCACCGCCGCCGACCAAACCAATGATGGTGGCCATACGGACGTTGATATCCCAACGATAAACTGTGAATGAGATATAGGGCAAAACGACCTGAGGTACGATCGCATACCAAATGGTTTGCAATTTGTTAGCGCCGCAGGATTGAACGCCCTCGATTGGACCTTCGTAAACAGTTTCAACCATTTCAGAGTACTGTTTAGTTAATGATGCAACCGAGTGAATCATCAAAGCCAGCATACCAGCGAATGGACCAATGCCCACCCAAACCGAGAAGATGATAGCCCAGATCAGAGCTTCGATCGAACGCATGACGTTTAAAACCGTACGCAGAAACATATAAACTGCAAATGCCGCCGGATGTTTCATGATATTTTTAGCCGCCACGAAGCTCAAGAAAAACGCGAACGGAATTGCGAGGAAAGTTGCCATGAAGGCCATGAAAATAGTTTCAATCATGTTCAACACGGCCGAAGGTAGAATTTGCCAGTTAGGCGAAAAAATACCGCTGAAAAGACGCTTGGCTCCGGCAAAACCGTCTTCATCTAACAGCTCATAAATTGAAACTTTGGTTTTAAAGATACCAACGACAAACAAAACAATAATGGTGACCGCTAAATGCCAGCCCCAAAAAGTTTGGTACCATGGTTTCGCTTCAGTTTTAGCCTTCATGTGGGCCGGTTCGAAAAGGTTTTCACCCATCGTTTTAAAACCAGATAAGTTCAGACGGTGACTCAGAAGAGCGCCCGCAAGGATTGAACCTAAAAAGATTAAAGAAACCATTGAAAGGTTCAGCAGCTGTTCGTCCGTCGGGCGTAAAACCACAGATAGAAAAACAGAAACAAAAAGTGCAAAAGTCACGCCGTCTAAAATCGATCTGCGAACTATATGTTGTGTCTTCATCCCACGCATCTCCTAGTTGATGTGAACTTCTTTAGCGCCGGCGCCATAAATTCTTTCGAACCACGCCTGATCGATGTTTTTCGGATCGCCTTCGTAAACCATTTCGCCGCCTTTGAGAGCGATGACCCGTGTTGCGTACTGGCGAACTAATGAAAGGAAATGCAGGTTGCAGATAATCGTAATGCCGAGCTCTTGATTAACTTTGCGTAAGTAATCCATGACGGTGTGGCAAGTTGCAGGATCAAGTGAGGCCACCGGTTCGTCTGCCAATAAGACTTTCGGATTTTGCGTCAGTGCGCGCGCAATGGCGACACGTTGTTGTTGTCCACCCGAAAGTTGATCGGCGCGGATGTGAGCTTTGTCGGCGATACCGACAAGCTTCAGGTATTTCATCGCTTCTTCTTTATCTTGTTCTGAGAATAGACCGAAGATACTTTTGAAGGTTGAAGTGTAAGCCAATTTGCCCATCAGCACGTTGCTCAAAACCGTATGGCGCGGGATCAAATTAAAATGCTGAAAGATCATACCCATTTGTCGGCGGAGATTACGGATGTCAGCACCGGTTTGAATTTTAGTAATGTCTTGGTCGTTGAAGAATACTTCGCCACCGGTCGGATCATGCAGGCGGTTCAAACAACGAAGCATCGTTGACTTACCCGATCCGCTGAGACCGATGATGACCAAAAACTCACCTTTTTTAACGTCGAAGCTGACGCCTTTCAGCGCCTGCACTCCGTTTGAGTAAGTTTTCTGTAAGCCTTTAACTCTTAATATTGGTTCAGATGAATCAGACAAAGTTCCCCCGGGGTTCTTGATCGAGTATTACTTCTTTTTATTTAAAAGATCTTCAGCGCTTTGGCCTGTTGCTTTCAACATGGCGCGAGCTGAATCGTAATCAGCATCCGTCGCTTTTTTGAGTTCAGTGATACCGTAAATCGCGGTGTAAGCTTTTTTGCCTTCTTCAGTTAAAGCAAATGCAAGGAACGCGTCGACGATTTTAGTTTTCATTTCTTCTGGCATGTCTTTTCTGAAAACGACCGGATCGTTCTTGATAGGCTCAGATAAATCAAGGATACGTACTTTTTGTTCAACGTCAGGATACTGGGTTAAAACCAAACGACGCGCGTCTTCCATTTTCATAACGCCCGCTTCGTCTTTATGTGGCGGAGAGTAGAAAGTCGCGCCGGCATCAACTTGGCCTTGGTAAACCATTGAAACAACGTTGTCATGCTTGCCAGCAAAAACAGTTTCCTTTGGCTTGATTGATTTTTCATTCAGAGTCTTTAACGGCAATAAATAGCCAGAAGTTGAGGCCGGCTCTACAAACGCGATTTTTTTACCGTTCAGATCGGCCAATGTTTTAATTGGGCTGTCGGTTTTAACGATAAATTGAGACTGGTACGTATCAAGACCGTGGCGCATAACCGTCATGCGGGCCTCAGCGCCGTATTTTTCATGGGCTAAAACATAACCGAACGTATTAAAAGCCGCAACATCGGCACGTTTCGTTCCGAAAGCCTCAACAACAGCTACGTAAGATTGTGGAATTGTGACTTCAAATTTATACGGCGTATTTTTTTCGAGGAAATCTTTAAAAGTTTTTGAATTCTCTTCGATTACTTTTGCATCTACTGAAGGAACGAAGTGAAGTTTAACCGGATTTTCGGCGCTGCCGAGTTCTGCGGTTTTTTTCGTGCAGGCACTTAACAAAAGTGCGCAAGAAACCAAGACAAGAGCCACTGTTTTTGTAAACTGTTGGTTCATAATTCTCCCTCATAAATGAGCTTGTAATTTGGGCTCGAAACTAGCAAAACTAAGAGTAGATTCCAACCTCTATCATAGAAAAGACTTTTCTTTTTTTGTTAAGAGAGACATACTCGGTTGAAAATGAGTGCAAATCCTACAAATCTTAACGAAATCCTTAAATTAGCCCGCAACATGTCTGCTCAAAATATGCGCACACTGGCTGTTTTCGATTTGGATTCGACTCTGTTCAATGTGTCTACCCGAAGTCAAAAAATTCTTCATGAGTTCGCCGCGACCCACCAACATGAGGTGCTGAAGAACATCGAAGTTCATCACACCGACTGGGGCATTAAAGAAGCTCTGTTTCGACACGGCTACACGATTGAAAAAGATGTCGAGTTTTTGAAAACGGTGCGCGACTTCTGGAGTGAACGTTTTTTTTCAAGTGAATATATTCATTACGATGTGCCTTACACAAGGGCCATTACTTTTGTGCAGGAACTGGAAGCCTGCGGTGTAGAAATTCAGTATTTAACCGGACGCGATCACCTCCGTATGCGAAGAGGCTCGGTTGAAGTTTTAAAAAAATGGGGCTTTCCTCTGAAGAGCGAATCTGACTTGCACATGAAGCCAGAAAAAAGCCAAGACGACGAACTCTACAAACTAGAATGGTTTAAAAAACTAGATACCAAATTTTATTCACAAATTTATTTTTTTGAAAATGAGCCGATCAATATCAACGCCGTACTGGATTTAAAAATGCCGGTGCATGTGGTGTATTTGGATACGACTCATTCACGTAAGCAGAATGTTTCACCCGACATTATGACCATTCAAGGCTATGCAAGGAATTCATCATGTTAACACTTGTCGCCACGCCGATCGGACGCACCGATGAAATTACTTTGCGTTCTCTGGAACTTTTTAAAAATGCGCAGGTCATTGTTTGTGAATCAACGAAAGAAGCTTCAAAACTTTTAAAAGCTCATCAAATTAAGGCCCTTCGCTATGAAGTGCTGGATGAGCATTCAACGGCTGAAGACGTGAATGAACTTTTGCAACTCTGTGCAGATCAGAATGTTGTTTTGGTTTCAGATTGCGGAACCCCGAGTTTTTGTGATCCGGGCTTTCAGCTTGTCAAAGCTTGCCGCCAAAAGGGCTACGAAGTACGTTCTTCATTGGGCGCATCAAGCTTAATGGGTCTGCTATCTTTAAGTTCGGAACGGTTGAATCAGTTTTATTTCAGAGGCTTTATACCGGCTGAAAATGTGGCGCGTGAAATAGAATGGCAGCAGCTTAAAAAGTTTAAAGATGCTTTCGTTTTGATGGATACCCCTTACCGTCTGAAAAAAACTTTGAATGAGTGTGCTTTGCATATTCCGAAACGTAAAATGCTTTTGGTCACTGATCTTTCGCAAGACACAGAAACCCAGCTTGAAGGCTCGTGCACGCAAGTCGCGGGTCGCAATCAATCTGAAAAAGCCGAGTTTATGATTCTGATTTATCCTGAATCCACATGATACCGCTGCCCATCGATCGTTATTTAGAGGAAATCGTTCAGTCTTTTCAGAACAGCGCAAATTTAATTTTAACGGCCTCGCCCGGTTCGGGCAAAACGACGCGCGTACCTCCGGCTCTCATGCAGCTCTTCGCTAAAACACCGAAAAAAATCATCGTGCTGGTGCCCAAGCGTATTGCTGCCATCGGGGCCGCTTCACGTATTGCCGACGAAAACAAATGGGCGCTGGGTGAAGAAGTCGGTTATCAGGTGCGTTTTGAACAGAAGTTTTCAGCGCGGACACAATTGCTGTTCATGACAACAGGTGTGTTCATGAAAAAAATCAATGACGAAAAATTCTGGAACGGCATCGGCTTGATTATTTTTGACGAGTTTCACGAGCGCTCAAGCCTGATTGACTTGGCCTTGGGCCTGAGCCTTGAAAGACAGATTCTGGGGCAGGATTTGAAGCTGGTGGTGATGTCGGCCACATTAAATGTTGAAAAATTACAGCAGTTTTTACCTGAACCTGCTCATATTGATGTGGCGAACAAAGTCTATGATCTGCAAATCGTGAAAAGCAAAAAGCAGCAGCGTCTTAACTGCGATGCGGTTTTTATGGATCAATTGGCTGACGCCCTTAAACAGGGTTTAGCCTTAAGCAAGCGCGATGCTCTGGTTTTTTTACCAGGCCTGTCAGAAATGCGCTTTGCGGAACGTCTGCTAACACCGCAGTTTCGTCAGTTTGAATTTAATCTGATGCACGGATCGATGAAACTGGATGAACAAAGGCGTGTGTTAGCCGGATCAGACCGCAGACGCATCATTCTATCGACAAATATTGCCGAATCTTCGATTACAATTCCGGGTGTGGATTTGGTTGTGGATTCCGGCCTTGAAAAAAAACCGGTTCTTGAAAATAAAATCGGCTTCAGCCGACTGGAGCTTTCGCGTATTTCGTTATTTTCAGCCCGGCAGCGTGCGGGACGCGCGGCACGGACCTCAAACGGATATTGTTTTGAGCTGTGGCATGAGGCGGATGAACGCTCGATGCCCGAACAGATCGAACCCGAAGTGCTCAGCAGCCCTATGATGGAAGAAACTCTGACGCTGATTTCGACTGATGTTAAAGATCCGGGGCGGTTCAGCTGGCTTGATCAGCCGAATGTGCAGTTTTCGGAAGTTCTCAAAAAACTTAAAGTTTTAAA
>JANPAD010000430.1:0-10953 GCA_031429735.1 Bdellovibrio sp.
TGAATCCGAAAAATTTAAAGCCCCCGGCCTTAGCTTTTTGTCAGCTGACATTACAAAGTACGAACCGACCGAAAAATTAGATCTTATCTTTTCAAGTGCGGCACTTCAATGGGTGCCTGATCATGAACGGCTCTTACCTAAATTTTTAAGCTGGGTTTCAAAGGGCGGGCAAGTCGCCATTCAGATGCCTGTTAATTTTGATCATCCTTCACACGTGATTGCAGCTCAGGTTGCCCAAAAACTTTTTCCTTCAATTTTCGATCAACCGGCGCAGCGTTGGACTCTGCCGCTTGAACGGTATGCTGAAATTCTTTTTGAAAACGGTTTTGAGTCACAGGTCGCGCGTGTTGAAATTTATGGACACCCGATGAAGTCCGGATATGAAGTGATCGAATGGACAAAGGGCACTTTGCTGACAAGTTATCAGTCAAAACTTAATGAAGCTCAATTCACAGATTTTTTAAGCAGTTACAAAGAAGCGCTTATTGCGGAGATAGGCGAAGGCCCTTATTTTTACGCCTTCAAGCGCGCGCTGCTTTGGGGCAAGAAAAATTAAACTTTAAATTATGAGATATATAGTCGCGCTATGAAAAAAAAGCGGAGCAATTCATGCTCCGCTTTTACTGATACGCTGAATTAAATTCTTAAATACGAGGTCTGACAACATCAGTTCGCGGCGTCGTCGATGAATTCGATATTTCGCCTGTAGTCGAAATGTCATTTGCACCGGTTTGTTCCAAAATAAGTTTTGCTTTGGTAATTTCTTCAGAATTACCCGTATGAACAGATAATAAAATTCCGCCATCATGAACATAACCTGCGTAGCGTTTCGCTTCATACTCAGGAATACCCATGCCCACCAAACCACCGGCGATACCGCCAAGTGCTGCGCCCGTGCCGGCTCCGGCCAATAATGCAACAATGGGACCGGCGGCGATGAGCGGGCCAACACCCGGAATAGCCAATGAACCGATGCCCACCAACCAACCTAAAGCTCCGCCAATAACCAACCCGGTACCGGCGCCGGTCGTTGCGCCTTCAGGAGCTTTAGTCGAGTTATCATGTGCGAATTTTTGAGATCCCGCCTTTTCAGGCATCAATACAGAAATATCTGTATGTAGAAAACCTTCTGCTTTAAGTCGGGTCACGCCGGCTTCAACTGAAGCGTGGGTCGGGTAAATACCAAATACTGCTTTTTTTTCATCGTGATATGCTTTTGAATCCATAATATCTCCTAGTTATTAATTCACTATTGAATTAGTTATTTTTAGTTATTTGCTAACAGTTATTTCGTTAGTTACTTTTGTGTGGCCCGCAACGTTCATCGCAATCGCTTCAATTTTGCTCTTCTCAGCCATTGTTCTAACCGGACCTTTTAAAACAACTAATCCGTTGATCGTAATAATTTTTATATTTTTCGCTGTAGATGAAAACTCATCTTGTGCGACAACTTGCTGACGAATGGCTTGCGTGGTTTTAATGTCCATATCAGAAGAACCCTGGTCTTGCGCCGTCAAACCTCTGTTGGCTTCGTTTGTTGAATTGTAGACCGAGTTTGTTCCTGAATTGTTGCTGTCATAGATTGTTTCTGTGGTCGTTTGGGTTGTTGTTTGCGCCGTCGGGCGATCGTAGTTCGCTGCACTGTGGTTTGCTGAATAGCCCCCACGGTCCGTGTCATCTGTTTTTTTATTCAGTCGACCAAAATCACTTACGCCCAATCCGTTGTTGTAACCTTGATCCAAACCATAGTTATCGTTTTGGACGTTGTCGCCGCTACTGCAAGCACTCAAGCTAAACAGCGACGCCGAGATAATTGTGATAGCGAACAAGGTCGACAATGATTTTTCATTTTTCATAGGTTACTACTTTCTTTATTGTTTGTGCGCAGACGGTTTTGAAAAAACACATAGTTACCGCGCAAGGATTCTGCAAAGTGGTTACTGCAAAGGTACAGCCATAAAGAGTTCTTCAGTGAATTTGAGAAAAGTAGTAATCAGTTTTTCAGAGGTAAAAGTAGAGGCTTTAAGCAATGTTCAAATGGTGGATTCGCGCGCAGTGTTCAAAAAAAAGGGGAGTTATTCCCCAAACAGAAAAGTTGAACGCGTAAAAATAGGTATTTTAAGTCAGCCTCGAGTGGAGCCTCAGGTTTGCTAGCTACCCAATATTAAAGCAAAAGACCCAATGCGCGAATAGCCCATCGACTCGTAAAGTTTTTGCGCCGGCATATCAGCCTCACCAGTAAATAAAATGCTTTTCGTATGGCGGTGCAGATCGCGGCAATCTTTTAACATATGAAACATGACAGCCTTAGCCAAACCCTTTTGACGGTGTTCTTTCGGCGTGAAAACACCGCCGACTTGCCCCGTCGTATCGCCTTTCGAATTGAGCGCCGCTCTCGAAAGAAGCTTTTTACCATCGAATAAGCCCCACCAAATTTTGTGACTGACTTGCGAATCAAAATCTTTTCGTTTTTGCTCAGCTGAGAGGTTATCGGGCAAAGAAAGTTCAGACATGTAGGCATTACTGAATTCAAGCCACTGGGCAAAATCGTCGACCTCAAGAAATCGTACGCGCGAATCATGTTTAAGCTTCAAATCGCTTGAAGTCAGAATATACGAATACAAAATTTCTTTCGATTCATACGAAGGCTTATAAGTTACATTTCGTTCTTTAAAAAGCAGATAGACAGGTTCAACTGAATTCCAGTCGCCGATGAAGCCTTTTATTTTCACGTGCTCTTGGGTGCAGGCATCAAGAATAATTTCAGGGCTGATGATTTCAGACTGAATTATCAAGTTACCCCGGCGCGTAAGGCAAAAAACACCGTGAATGCGTCCTTCTTCATTTTTGATGGCTTTGAAATTTCCGCTATTTGGGTGCTCGTTGAGTTTTGGTCCGTGCTCACGCAGGTTATTAATCAGAAATTGTGCGCTCTCCCCGTTTTGTAAAAGAAAAGCATTAACTTCTTCGTTGTTCTGCGGATTAACCAATTCAATCATGCGACTCCAATTTCGACTTAAACATGTGATGGCTTCACTTGCTTGCGTTGAAGTATATACCCCATTGGACGCACATGCGCGAATAAATAAGACGTAGCCGAAAATAACCCGCCAACTACTTGATATTGCTGAGTATGCAAAAATTCAGACTATAAACCGCGACGAGACAGCTCACCCGTTAAATATTTTTGAAACTTGGCTGTAGTCGGCTGCACACAAGTTCCGTTTGGCTCAATACGTGTGACCCATTTAACTAAATGGTCCATGTACGACGTGATTTCTTTAAAACCGGTCGAACCATTACGTAAATCTGTTTGGAACTGAAAGAAGCGAACTTGGTAACCGTGGTCACGCAGTTTCACATAGTCAGTCGGAGGGTTTTGCAGAATTTTTCTTAGACGGTAATACCCTTTTGCCCAGCATGTGATGTTGCCTTCGTTCACAGGTGCGCTGCCGCCTTCGTAAGATAAAACACGAGGCTCCATGCCGTTAGGTTCAGAAAGCGAACCATATTTGTAAGCTTCGCCAGTCGATGTCTGGCCAAGCTCCCATGCGCCCAGGTCGATGACTTGACTGGTTTGACCCAAATGAATTGAAGACGGTTCGCTTGGCAGCGCAGGGCAGCGGCTGATGTCGATATCTTCAGCGTTAAGATCTTGGCCGTCGATGCAGTTATCTTCGTTGAAAACAGGCTTAGGGCCTTCAAGTTGAGCTCTGACTTCAAAAGATAAGAGCAATAAGACCGCGACAAAAATTTTAGCTAAACCCATGATTAACTCCTTCAAGTAAACTGAAACCGACTTATATACCTAAACCGAACGGTTTCGCAATAAAGGTATTCACCGAGGGCTCAACAAAACTGATGGGGTGTGTTTCTTACAAGGTTTTAACATCATAGTTATATTTTTGCTTACCAACCAAGCAACTTGAAACACGCGGGTCATTTTTCCACGAGAGTCCAATTTATGGCTCAGGGTATTGGCCGATTGCAGCATTATCGAGAGAAGGCCTGAATTCTCTATGGCACCGGTTTTGTAAAAGTGACTCTAAGCGCAAGCTGCGCGGGGGATAACATGTACGTAGCACAAGCAGGTGTCTGGCCGGCAATTTTAGTGAGAAATCAAAAAAATCCTGTGAAACTGCATATTTCACGCGACGACGCTTCAGACCACACACTTGGCCTTGTTGATCAGGTCCGCAAAGCACTTATTCTGTCGGTTCTTGTAAAGGACTCCGTGCAAGAATTAACAGATCTGTTTCAGAAACGCTGGCAAGAACGACGCAAAAATTGGAACAACAAAAACGACATCTGTCTATATAGTGAAATGACCGAGCTTCTGATCGGCTGTGCGTGTGAATGGGCCGGCATCGCTTTACCTTCGGTTGATTTTAAAAAAAGAGCGAACGAGTTTATTGCGACCGGTGATAACAACGGGCACAGAGGACTGGGCCAACTGCGCGCCCAGTATTTGCGAGTACGGTCCGAACAATGGGCGCAGTCGCTCATACGCCGGGTCCGCTCTGGAGAACTGTCACCGCCGATCCATTCAGCTTTATACCGGATTGCTTTTTACCGCGAACCGATTTTTCATCTTCCACTTAACGCTTCAGCCGCGGCTGTCGAATTGCTCAATATTTTACGGCCCTTAGTGATCTCCTCGCGACACATGGCTTTAAGCGCATTGACGATACACCGCTATCCTGAATATCGAATTCGCTTGGCTGATGAAGTTGGACAGGAAATTTTCATTCAAGAAGTAATTTTGCAAGACAGCCGATACGCCGATGCAACACTTACGTCTTTCATGATGAAAGAATTCTTTAAAACATGGCTGCCCCTGGGTGATGGCATTCAAGTGCCGATTCCTAACTTGGAATTACAGCAACCGAATAAATCGGCGGCGCAGCCCGAGCAAAGTTTCAAATTCAATTTTAAATTAGAAGATAAACGACCTGACGAATATGAAATTGCGTAAATTCATCACTTTTTGTTATGTAATTCAGCTCAATTAAGCTATACCCTAGCACATGAAAAAACTATTTCCGCTGACGTCCCCTACGCACAAACCAGACCGGCAAGTTGAATTTGTCAAAAAAGAGGTTAATAAGTACCTGGCACGAGAACGTCGCAAAGCCTTTCCGGCCGGCGTCGACTATTGGGACTTTGACTGCAAATGCGGTGTAGATGCTGATTCTGCCGCCGTGATCAGAACCGGAGAATTCAGCCAGTCCATTGATAAAGCGGTGGCTGAAAAAGCTGAGAATGTTTACATCGAAATTTTGGCGAAGCCCGGAGTTCGAAAAAAGAAACCTCGCCCAGAAACATCTCCAAGTTCTGAAGAATCTGACGATTAAAATCGGCCCCACAAAGATACCGAATTCTTGTCAATCACTCCGCGAGTGCGGTCTCAATGGCGGCGCTAATCATCGGATCATCAGGTGTCACGTCCGGTGCGAAACGAGCCACGACTTCACCTTTTTTGTTAATTAAAAATTTCTCAAAGTTCCACAGGATGTCCTGCTTGAGCGAACGAACGACTCCGTAAGTTTTAAGCTTTTCTTCAAAGGCGTTACTATGGGCCTGAGCCTCAGGCTTTTCAGTTGTCAAAAACTTAAAGAGCGGGTGTTGGCCTTCTCCTTTGACGACAACTTTTTCAAACATCGGAAACTTAACTCCAAATTTAGATGTGCAGAAATCAACGATTTCAGTGTTCGTGCCCGGCTCTTGGCCACCGAACTCATTGGCCGGAAATCCTAAAACTTCAAAACCTTTTTCACGAAATGTCTCATAGGTTTTTTCAAGCGCGGCATACTGTGGAGTAAGGCCGCATTGAGAGGCCACATTAACCACAAGTAATGCTTTGCCTCGGTATTCAGAAAGATTGAATTCAGCACCATTGATTTTATTAACAGGAAAGTCGTAAATATTTTTCATTTTTTAAATTTACCACTTCTTTAGACCGTAAGCCAAGCTTACAAAACAGAGCTGTTGCTCAAAATTGAACTAAACCTCGATATAAAACAGCCGGCATTTCAGAACTGTCGGCATCAGTGACGACGTGGATGATTCTTTCATTGTTATCACTGATCTCAACGCTTAAACCCTCAGGCTTATGCGCTATATCTAAGTTGAATATATCTTTGACCGTACCAGAGTCGTCTAGGACACCAAGTATTGCACCTGCAAATCCACCGTCTTCATAGGTCGAGGCACCGGCTTCTGCCGCGGCTAAAAACCACGTTTCATTTTCGTTAACAAAGCAAGCGTCCGTAAAACAAAGAGGGATTCCTCCAATTTTTCCGAGCGAATATTCTTTGTATCCAAGAATCCGGTCCTGTGCCAGAATTTGAGTCGTTCGAATATCTTCCAGCACACCTTCTAAACTTAAATTGATGACGGCACTTTTTGCATCGCTACCGTTTCCACGTTGAAATAATTGTAAGCATTTTTGTGTGAAACAGGCGCCTTCAATATTTAAATTAGGAAATGATGTCAGAAGAGACGAATATATTTTAGAAAAATCAACCGACGTTGAAATGAGACCGTCATCTTTAAATGCAATGAAAGAGCCCATTTGACGATTCGGTGTGGAGCCTGAAGGCACAGCAAGAAGTTCAATCGGAATATTTTTTTTTGAAACCACAACCAAAGCTTCCCAATCCGGTTTTAGCTTTTTTCTGTCTTTATGCTCTTGAGGAAGAGTGCCCGCCACGAGCGGAACTAACTTAATTTCTTTATATTGTTCAATAATTCCGAGGGCTAGATCGTCATCAGCAATAACATAAAAAGTTTCGCCGATTTTGACCAGGCCGCTGGCTGCAAAAATGTTTTGAAGTGTGCGGATCGGCTGAAGCACCAGTTTTTTCATAATCTTTCTAATCATTCGTATACGATGTTTTTAGCTTCCACACGGCGGCAGTTGCCACGAATCCACCAATAAGACCACCCAGCAGCCAAAGGCCTGCAATACTTAAAACAAATTCGACTCCAAAGGCTGTAAAAAGCCCTAAAGAAATAAGTCCAATTGATAGATTCTGTAAAAACTCAGTTCTTTTTAAAGCTTTAACTTCTTCGACTGTAAGAAAGTAGCCCGCAGCTAAAATACTTAAGCTGACAAACAAAGTTCCACAACCAAACATACAAAAATGGTGGCCTCCGACTTTCATAAACCAGTCCGCTAACGAGCGTTCGGTATTAAATGGATTCAGCCCAAATTGATGACAAAATGACAATGAAAGAAAACCTATTACCAAATGTAGACCTAACAATTTAAAGAAAACAGTCCATGCACTTGGGCTCAGCAAGTTTCTGATTTTTAAAAAAACGCCATTCGTAACTTCTTGGGGTACAGATGTTTCGTCAGTAATAAATTCTTGGTAATCTTTCAGCCATTCATTATTTTGATTACTCACGATTCACCTCCTTCAGATACCAATTCCTTAATTCTTTTAAGGCCTCGACTGATGATTTGCCTTGCGTTAGTTGGCGACACTTTTAAACTTTCAGCAATTTGTTCAAAAGTTTTATCGTCTAAATATCTCATTTCAATTGCAGCTTTTTGTTGAAATGGCAGGTGTTCCAAAATTTCTGTTGCATGCTCAAGTTGGGGTACAGTTTTATCTAATTCTGCCGGAACTTTTTCTAGATCGTAATTGTCAATAGTTTGAATTTTCTTATCTTTTCTTAATTCGTCAATCATGACCGTTCGAGATATTGTAAAGATCCATGCAAGTGCCGGTAGGCTCTCATTATAGTGATGCTTTGATTTATGAATTTTAATGAAGACTTCTTGGTAAACCTCAGCCACTTTTTCGTTGTTGTTAAGACGCTTTTTAAGAAAACCATAAATTTTGGACGAATGACGATTGTAAAGAACTCTAAAAGCCGCTTCATCGCCATTTTGATACAGCTTCATAAGCTGTTCGTCTGATTGGTTTTCTTTAATTACAAGCACCTTACTCCTTAACTGCCAATACGTTAAAAATGCTCTATTTGTGACAACTCCCCTTATTTAAATTTATTTAGGCCAAACTGTCACAAATTTTCAGCCGCTAACGTAATAACATGCAAAGAAAGGGGTTTAAGTGCGCCTCATAACTTACCTATTACTCTCAATTGCAAGTTACAAGGCTTTTGCCCATCCTGTATCTTACAAAGGCGCTGTGGGCATTATGTCCTATAACAGCGCCCAGATGAATGAGATTTTGCTTACATATTCTCTCAATTATAATTTAGCCCTTGGCCATACCTATATTAAAGAAAAAAACTCGGAGTTCTACATTCCAAGAGTCAATTTATTAGCTAAGCGTTGGAATAATGAAGATTCACAAGGAAACCTCTACTTAAGTGCCGGCTCAGGTTTAGAAAAGTACAATAATGCGACCTCTAATGTGCGGCTTGCCGAAGTTGTAGCTGATTGGGAAAGTCGCAAATATTACACATACCTCGAACACCTTTATTTGCTCCGAGACAACAAAGAAAATCCTCTATGGCAGCAACGTGACGACAACCACACAAAACTACGCTTAGGTTTTGCTCCGTTCTTGGCCGATTATAACGACTTAAATGTATGGTTCTTGACTCAATTTACAAAGCACAATGAAGAAAATATTGAGACCACCCAGTTTATGCGGTTTTACATGAAAAACGTGCTTTGGGAAGTCGGCGCAGATTTCAACGGTGGCTTTGCTTTTAACTTTATGATTCACATTTAACGGAGTTTTTATGAAAAAAATAGTCCTCATCGTCCTTGTTATCAGTTCTGTTTCGTCGGCTAAGACTAAGAAGTCAGCGCCCGCTGTCAAACCTCCGCCGGTTGTGGAAGCGCCGGCGCAAAGCACCCCGCAAGAAATAAAGGTCGGCGTTAAGGGTATGGTCTGTGCTTTTTGCGCGCAAGGAATCGAAAAAAACTTCTTGAAACAACCTGAGGTTTCTAAAGTCGAAGTTAGCCTCGAAAATAAATTTGTTAAACTTAAATTTAAAGAAGGTCAGATCCTGCCGAAAGAAAAAATAGCTGAAATTTTGAAAGAGGCCGGTTACGAAAGTGTTTTCGGAGAATAGTATGACCCGCTTTAAAGATTCGTTGATTAACTATTTTACGTTGTTTGGCTCGATGAGCACCTTGATCTGCTGTGCTTTACCTTCATTACTGGTTAGTCTGGGTTTAGGCGCTGTGCTGGCCGGACTGGCGTCAAACGTGCCTGCGCTTATTTGGATTTCAGAGCACAAAGTACAAGTTTTTATATTTTCGGCGTCGATGTTAGCGCTGAACGGATTTGTACTTTGGAAAAATAAAGATGCACCTTGCCCCATTGATCCAAAGCTCAGAGATACTTGCATCAGTGGACGTAAAACGAGTCGTAATTTGTATTTTATAAGCCTTGGAATTTTTTTCGTCGGATTCTTTTTCGCCTATATTGCCCCTATTTTACAAAGAGGTTTTTAATGAAATTTTTCAAGACAATAATAGTTCTGAGTTTGCTGAGTTTTTCTGCCTATGCAAAAGCACCCAATGGCACAATCACGCTTAATTTAACCGTTACAGAAAAAGGATTTGAACCGAATAAAATTGATGTTCCTCCAGGAAAGCCAGTCATTCTCAAGGTAACACGTAAGACAAATGATACCTGTTCAAAGTCGATTCAAATTCCTTCTTTGAATATAAAAAAAGAACTTCCATTAAATGAAACTGTCTCTATTGATCTTGGGACATTAGCCAAAGGTGAAATTCGCTTTGGATGCGGCATGAATATGATGGACAACGGAAAAATATACGTGAAATAGTTTGCGAGAGCTGAGGGTCGTCTACTCTATTCAATCAAAAACTGATGTTCACTACTCTACAGCTAAAGTTGATCTAAAAGCCCAAGAATTTTTTCTGAGCGTGATCCGTTCTGGCGAAGAACGAGATAAAACTTCTGATACATGAATTTAAACTGATGTTGCACGACAATTGTTTTATTTTGCAGTTCTCGAGCGGCGCCGATTCGCGGTATAGCAACGACACTATCGGTTTCAATTGCGAGCAGCCTCAGTAAAGCAATGTCATCAATATAACCCTTTATCTTGATTCGCTCTTTTTGACTTTTTAGAAATGATTCAATTTCGGAAGTAATTGGATTGCTGCGAGCCGGAAGGTAGATTCCATGCTTAGAAAGTCTTAGTTGAAGCGGAATGGTCTGTTTTGCTTTTCGAGCTATCAGACAAATTGGTTCCCGCGCGATTTCTCGCTGAATTAACGGGACATCCTCAGAATAGGGATATGGAACATCACAAAGAATGGCGTCTAAATTAAATTTTTGCAGACGGCTCAACATTGTTTGAGCATCTCCGACATCAACTGTGATTTCAAAATCTGCTCGATCTATGACCGGCCTCAGTAGTCTAATTTGAAGGTTCTTTGATAAACTTCCGATTGCACCCACTCTTAACGTCGACTGAATTCCGCCTTCTCTAAAACCACCGACAAGTTCATTGCCTTGACGAAAAATCTCTTCGGCCTGATTGAATACAACCTGGCCCTCTTCTGTCAGGGTCAATTTTTTTGAAGTTGAGCGCAGGATCAGCTTTTTTCCTAAATAGTCCTCAAGTTGCGCGACCTGAAAACTTACGGCCGATTGGGCAATTCGAAGTTTCAAAGCCGCTTTTGTAAAACTTTGCTCTTTAGCTACGGTCCAAAAATAATAGAGATGATGATAGTTGAGCCATTCCATGGTCATGAACTTATCTGTTTTACAGATTAAATTCAAATATTTTATATGTTTTACGGTTTAATCGAATTTAACGATAGTAGACTTATGGGTCGTTGAATACAAAGGACTGAACTTTGACAGCATTTGAAATCTTAAAAACAAACCTCCTGTCACCTATAGTCCTCGCGTTTCTACTTGGCATTGTAACGAAATTGATGAAAAGCGAATTGAGCTTGCCAAAAGATCTCTACTCTTCGTTATC
>JANPAD010000431.1:0-2029 GCA_031429735.1 Bdellovibrio sp.
AAGCCATCTTGGTAGCCATGACGGAACAAAATTTTAACTTCAGGAAACTTCCAGCAGAAGTAGCCGTCTCCGTTATCAAAATCAGCCAGCCAAAGTCCTTTAGGTTTTGCACCGAGGCGCTCCAGTTTATTTTGCCACTTGTTGATGATGTCATTCACCTGCTCTTGCAGCTCTTGCGCTCGGTCAGATTTTTTATCCGGCAAGGCCTCGATGCAGGACATTAAATACTTGGCTCGCTTCGAAGAATCTTCGGTTACCCGATAGATCAACGGCAACATGTCCTGAGCTTGTTCAAGTGTAAAAAAACGCGGGTTGTTCGGGCTGATAATTTCAAACAAGCGAGTCATCCTTTTTAAAGTCGAAACCTGTTATAGATTCGTTAATTAGAAAGATACAATTGTGAAATTGGTACTGTGTAGAAAATTTAGATCGCGCAAGGCGTTGCCAAAATTCGGTTATTCGCCGGAATTTGAGTAATTCATTATCTGACCGCCGAAGAAAATAACAATCGCGATGACCATACCTGCAATCATGAGCCAGCGAATTAAATTTCCGAATGTAAATTTATCATCATCTGTTGACTGCACGAGCGGTTTACGGGGCTCCTGTGGAGTAATTTCTTTACGATTTGACTGTAAAAAGCGCCCATCTTCTTTTGCGATCGACCTGATCGTACTTGTGGGTTTTCGAGCCTGCGTTTTTTTAAGCTGCTTGCTGAAGGCATCGAAGGCTTTTCCGCCTGTGATCGCACGGTAGTTCTCGCCGTAATAGGTTGTGTAATTGCGCCCACGGCGGCCTTGGCGCCGGTTTTTCTTTCCACCGGGTCCGCTGCTGTCATCATCGCCATCTTCGTCGATCACGCGCGATCTTCCGCTGTCACCGCTGCCGCCATCATTCGTACCGTACGTCGTGCTGGAGCGTCGTACCTGACCACTTTTGTTAGTTGATTTGTTCCCCGAACCTGAGCCTGAACCGCCTGAACCGGCCTTAGCTAACTCAGAGGCACTGCCGCCGTCACCGCTTCCGTCGCTTTTTGAGTTGTTTGAATTTGAATTTTTGTCTGAACCATTTCTATTCGTGTTCGAGTTCGAATTTGAAGCATTATTCGAATTCGTTGAAGATGAACCAGTTCCGCCCGTTTGGCCCGCGCCGCCTCCGACAGAAGGCCGCCCTTCGTCGAGACTAAACGCCGCAAATTTGCTATCGCAAGCTGATGCTCCGGCGTGTTTGTTAAGATCTTGAGCCGCCACTCCTAGTGTCGGCAATTCGCCGAACTCCATGAGACAGACAATGTAGTCTCCCATGTATTTATTGGCGCCATCATTTAATTTTTTGAACGCACTTTTCATGCCCAAAATAAGTCCAACCGTGACCACTGCAAGGAGTAAGTACTCAACAACAGCCTGACCACTTTTTGAGGTGGTCTGTCTTTTAATTTTCAATGGCAATTTCTGGTCTTGTTTCACTCTGTATCTTATCGGAAGATAGTAGATATTCTGTTATGGCTAAAAGTGGTAGTCTCCTTAAAATAGTCGTCTTTTTCATTGGGACAAGCCTCGCTTGTCTCAGTGTGAGCCATTCGCAAAGCGGTACGACCACAATTACACCCGAAGGCCCTACTCCGCAGCAGTCCGGCCCACCGCTTACCATTACCACGCCTGCCCCAAATATTGCTTTGCCGGGCGCAGTTGTTACGCCTCCGCTGCCTGGTGCGGCCGCATTGCCGGGTACGGCTGCACCGACTCCTGCGACAACACCAATCAATGTCGATGGCCTACTCAACAGTGATAACTCTTCCGGTAAGTATTCAGAATATCAGTCTATTTGCCGAACTCACGAATTTGACGAAGGGCTTTATCAGCCTGACGATATCGTGACCAAAAACAAAACAGAGTTGAAGACAAAAGCTGAAGAACTTTTAAAAAATAATGAAAAGACAGTGCCGAAAACCACCTATCAAACTATCAAAGGTCTAGTTGATTACGGCGAATTCGATTTAGCAAAAAAAGTGATTAGTTCTATGAAAGCT
>JANPAD010000432.1:0-1559 GCA_031429735.1 Bdellovibrio sp.
ATTAAAGTGCTGCCTGATCTTGGAATGGTAAACAGAACACATCGGCTTTTCACTATTTAGCCTTTCTAAATTTTCTAGCTAAATTCATTTCATCAACGTCAAGCGAATATAAGCTATACGAGATAAACGAACTACTCACAGCAAGCCGACTGTGTAAACCCAGCGGATATAACATTGCACTCAGAATCTTTACTCTTTGAACCACAAGTTTTTAAAAAATTGGACAAGAAAGTTTTTTTTGCTTCGAGGGTTTTTATCTGAGCTTCAACATCTGTGACTTTATCTTGTATATCTGAAGAGAGATTGCCACAGGTCATTTTCTGTTCTGCACGGACAACATCAAGTAGTTCTTTAATTTCATTTAGAGTAAAGCCAATCTGTTTTGCGTTTAAAATAAATTTTAAATCTTTAAGATGGAAATTTGTAAATTCGCGATATCCGGACTCTGTGCGAGCCATGCCAACAAGTAGACCCATTTCTTCATACAAACGAAGAGTATTCCTACCAATATTGAAGGTCTTCATTAGGTCAGCTGTTGAAAAGTTGTGTTCATGCGCTTCGTTCATTCTTAATGTTTAGCACTTGTAGCCGTATTGGGCAATGTGCCAAAAAAAATCTTCTTGAGTCGGTCCCATAGCACCGACCTTAAGCTGTTTTCAGAACTAAAGGAGGTTCTTATGAAAACGAAAATGGCTGCATTTATAACGACAATAGGCGGGCTATGCGCACTATGCTGTGTGGTTCCGATAGCGGGATTTTTAGGACTGGGTGCGCTGGAGGCCTTTTTTTGCGATAGCCCTTGGGCTATCGGAATGGGGGTTGGGTTAATTACGGTCGGTCTTAGCTACCTCGGTTACAAATTTTGGAAGGGGTTTTGCGTATCAGATAAACTGGGTGCAAGCTGTTCGATAGGATGTGGATGTAAGCAGTAACACTTAGCAAATTATTTTCGGTTGCGAGGTGATTGTGACCGAAAATAAAAATCTTATCGTGCTTTATCTAACTGTTAGAAATCCGCATCAAGGTAAATCTCCCGCTGTCAAAGTGTCTAACTCAGCTTGGTTGCTTAAATAATCTCGGTAGTACACATTTCTTTTTTGTCGAAATTCAAAGTAAGTCTGAGTGGCAGCCAGTAAGTCAGGCCCGTTTTTAGCCCCTCGATTGTATTCGTCTTCTGTCAGTTTCAAAAACTTAAATGCAAGATCAATGTCACTATCTGCACTATTAATTAATTCGCCCAGAACTTGAAGATCGTGCCTCAGTTCGTGTTCAACAGCTTGACCTTCACGAATAGCATGCGCGGCTCTTTTTTGAAAGGCCTTCGCCTCACTACGTCGGGCTTTTGATTCAAAGTGATCCTCAAAACCTTGCCCTAAATCAACCGTTAGCTTAACCCCAGCCATCCATTGCTTATCTTGAGCGGACGCATCGACAAAATCTTCACTGAGTGAAGGCAAGTAATAGCTGGCGTAGGCATCTAGCTTAGGCCACCACCAACGAGAAACTTGGTCTGATTTGAGCTGTTCAATCTGTTCAAGGTTGGTTTGCTTTTTCACAAT
>JANPAD010000433.1:0-1528 GCA_031429735.1 Bdellovibrio sp.
TATTGATACCGTAAAAGAAAAAAATATTTTACAAAATAAATCTCTAGGTCCTGATGGCAACTTATCTAACGAGCTAGGTGTTTTTGATTCGCAAAAGAAATACTTATCAGTAAAGAATTTTTTTAACCGCTTCTTCTGTGCAGTTGCTGAAGACTTCGAGGTAAGTTGTTTTAGCCTTGGCTATGCTTCGGCCTATGTACCCTTGGTCAAAGCAGCAAATTTACAAGCAACCTATAAAAAACCTGAACAAAGTGAAGTTTTTAAAGATATTGAAGATCTAAAATACAACGAAAATAAAAAAATTTGCATACTAAAGCAAAAAAAAATATTTTGTTCTAAATTGCCATTGGTAGACATTAATAATTCAAAAACGAACAACTTTTATCAGCTCGACTCATCATACTCTTTTAAGCAGTTACTGAATTTTACTCGCAAGTCCTCATTCGCAAGCAGTAATGATAATGTTTGCGCCTTGACTGAAGAGGGACGTCTCATGTGCGAATCAAGTCAGATCCTTAGTAATGGAAATAAGAAACTAATCGATCAAGATTTGGGAACCATTTACAATCAGTTTATAAGTGACTCGAAGTGGTTGTGCGGGCAGACAATTCAAAACGAGACTAGATGCGCAAAATTTATAAATGAAAATTCTGATGTTAATCTTAATTTTTCTAAAATTCCAGATTTCGAATATGTCGGACGTGCAGGGGAAGTGTTCTTTGGAGCGAACCAAAAATTCATTAAGATAAGCGCTGTCCGCAATATCAATGAGCCTTTTAGTTCGCATTACCAACTACAGTTCAAGTCAAATATTGAAGAGTCTTCTGAATTCTTTTTAGCTACAAATGGAAAGATTTATATTGCAGCCTCAATGGATGGAGTTTTAACGGAAACTTCCGCTGAGAATTTGAATTTGTTTAAAAATATGCAGTTTTTGCGAAGCAGCGGCTTGTTCTTTGATGCTCAATCGCAAATAATTTATAGCTACAATAGAAGTTTTCAGTACAACGTAGAAAAGATATTGCTATCATCAACGACGAATTCAAAAAAGATATCTTTTTTAATTAGCGACTCTTTGGCTATAGACGAAGACGGATATTTGGTTGGCGAGGGTGTGGGGAATCTTACCTTCATTAAACAGCAAACTATCTCGTACAATCCTTAAAAGCGCACCTAAATAGATTTATAAATTGTCTGAATTGTAATTCTAAAATTACAAAATATCACTAAAATTTAAACTTCTTTTTCAGATCGTCGAGTTGTTTTTGGCCCTCTTGCTGAACTTTGCTTTTGGCATCGTCTTCGGCTTTTTTCTTGGCAGCGTTGGCTTTGTCTTCAAAGTCTTTTTTAGCTTGAGCCACTTTGTCTTCGACGGCTTTTTTCTGAGCATCAACTTGAGCCTGAACTTTTTTAATTTCTCCATCAGCTTGGGTTTTCAGTTTTTGAACTTCACCGTCAAGTTGAGCTTTCAGCTTGCCGACTTCTGCATTGATGGCTGTCTGAAGTTTTTCGTTTGCCTCTTTAATTT
>JANPAD010000434.1:0-6418 GCA_031429735.1 Bdellovibrio sp.
GCCGACGAATCATTTAGACTTGGAAAGCATTCTTTGGCTTGAGAGCTTTTTACAGAAAACCCGAGACCTAGCGATTGTGACGGTCACGCATGACCGCCGTTTTTTGCAAAACACCTGTAGAATTATTTTCGATTTAAATCCGCAGCTTCCGAGCGGACTTCTCAAAACCGATGGCAACTATGCTCAGCACATTGAAAGCAAAATGATGTTGCTTGACGGCCAAAAGCGCCTCGAAGAAAAACGCCGCAACACCATGACCCGCGAAAAAGAATGGCTGGCGCGCGGCCCCCAGGCCCGTCTCACCAAACAAAAAGCGCGCATCGATCGGGCTTACGATATTATTGATGAAGTTAAGGCTATCGAAACGCAAAATGCGCAACGTAACTTAGCTTTGGATTTCGGACAAACAGACAAATCTCCGAAAACTCTGATTGAAGCGAAACATATTTCAAAAAGTTTTGCCGGCCGCACTTTGTTTAAAGATTTCAGCGTTCTGGTTCGTCCGAAGCATCGCTACGGTCTGATTGGCCCGAACGGCGCCGGCAAATCAACTTTACTGCGTTCACTCCTAGGGCAAATGCCCGTCGATTCAGGCACCGTCAAAGTCAATGAAGACATTGATGTTTCTTACTTCGAACAGGGTAAACAACAACTCGATTTAAATAAAAGTGTTCTGCAGTGTATCGCCGAAGAAGGCGACTACGTTGATTTTCAGGGACAGGCAGTTTTTGCTCGCTCTTACCTGAGCCGTTTTTATTTTAATGCCCAGCAAATGGATATGCCTGCTAAACAATTATCCGGCGGTGAATTGAGCCGCTTGATTATAGCTCAAATGATGCTGAAAAAATCGCATGTTCTGATTCTGGATGAACCGACGAATGACTTAGACGTTGAAACCTTAGAAGCGCTATCTGACACGCTCGCTGAATACAGCGGCGCCGTGATTTTAGTAAGCCATGACCGCTACTTTATGGATCAAAACTGTGACGTTATTTGGGCGTTTGATACATCAACCGGCGACATCGTGACTTTTGCGGATACTTTTCAGTGGGAAGAATGGCATTTGAACAAAGGTAAAAAATCTGCGACTAAAAATGCGCCACCCGTCACGTCAATTATTGATACGTCGACAACCAAAGCCGGCGGAAAAAGCAAACTCAGCAACAAAGAAAAAACAGAGTTCGATAAAATCGAAAGCGTTATTGCCACCGAAGAGGCCGCCCTGAAAACCCTAACTGAAAAACTAGCCTCATTAGAAGTTCAATCCGACTACACTCAACTCAACGAACTCACCGCTCAAGTCGCAGCAGCCGAAAAAAAAGTAGAAACCTTGTTCGAACGCTGGCAGATTTTGACGGAAAAAAGTAAAGCCTAGGCCGCGCCTTGCGCTCAAGTAGATCAAAAACTCTAATAAATGAATGTGCGCCACGCGTTAAGCAGTGACCAAAGTCGGTAAACTGGATGTGATTAACACATCTAATAACTGGTACCACGGAGGGGCTATGAACTTTAGAAAACTCGGTCTTTTGACCGCCATTTTTACGTCACTAATTTTAACAGGCTGTAGCAAAGATAAAGGCGATAAGGGTGACACATCCGAAGTCGTAACAACGCAAATTGCGCCGTTTTCATGGCAACCGCTCAAAGCACCGAACGCACAAATTAAAATCATCAACCGTTTCGGCGAAGCTGTTGTCGGAGCGCAGATTTTGATCGGTGATGCACAAGGCTCACCTTTCCGTGATAACTTCTTAACGACAGATCGTAATGGTCAAGTCACTGTTCCGAGCACTTGGACAACCGCTGCTGCTATTACGGTGTCTGCACAGGGCTACATTCGTCAGTCTATTCTGAACCAAAACCCAGGCAATATGACGATTCGTGTGAACACGGCTTATTTGGCGTCTTACCCCGAAGTCAAAGGTAACGTGACAGATATACCGGTTGTGAACAAAGACAAATTAGCCGACTTTGCCTTAGCCATGCCGATGCTGACACGCCAGGATTTATTAACAAACTTCAGCTTAGATCAAGTCATCAGTCCTTATATGGACAATTTCTCTGCGGCCGGCCAAAAAATGTCAGTGCCGAGCAATGTATCCTTACCAACACAAAAAGAGAGCTATTCAATTATCACAGTAACTCTTGATAAACCTATTTACCGAATTAAAACACCGACGATCGGTCCGAAAAAATTCGTAGCCATTCGTGGTCGATTTGTTTTTAAAACAGTTGTCGATGAATTCCGTGCTGGTAAATCTTTTGCCGATTTAATCAATAAATTTACAATTATTGGCGGCGGGATTAAAGACGGCGTGGTTACAAGCCCGCTAACAAATCTTGATTTACCGGGCGATGCCATTCAGTTCACGTCGCAATTGAAAGTAAATCCATCAACCCCACAAAGTGATGAAGTAGCGCTAGTTCTAGCTGGCAGCGAAATCGACGGGTACATGATGCCGACTGACGTTAAACGCGTGACTCCGGGTCAGCCGACGACTCTTCAATCGATTCCGAACCGTTCAACGCAAATCGTGAACTTCATTAAAAAACAATCTGAGTTCATGTCGACTGCACCTGGCTCTGACCGTATGTCAGCCTCTATGCTGCCGTACTCTTCAACTGATCAGTACAAACTTTTACCTTTGATGGCGAATCCGCAAATCACAAACCAAGGCCGCTACGTGATTACGGCGCAAACTCTCCGAGCCGATACCGGCATCAATCCGGTGGCAACGACAGCCGTTATTTCTGATTTAATTCAAACTCGCGAAGGTGGCGAAACCGTTACGACTCCTTCACGTCGTTGGGAAATTTTCAGCTACGGCTGGCAGCCACAAATGGTGTTACCGCAATGGCCTCTTGAAGGAAAAGGAAAAAGAGCAGCGGCAAAGGGTCGTGTTGAGGTTAAATTTATCGGTTCGTCGACTTCAGTGGTTCCAAATACTCTCGATTTTGCAACTCACGTGACAAATGCTTCGACTGATTTCTAAATTCATACTTATTTTTATTTGTCTAATGGTGTCAGGTTGCGCTCTTTTTGAGTCGCGACCTGATGCTCCCGATAAAATTATTGAAAAAGCTTCGCAGCAAAAGATTTTTTTTGCGGACTACGACTTGGTTTGGAAAGCAGCCCACACGGTGATCCGCTACACGATCGCGAATGAAAACCAAGAGTACGGCATGATCGAAACCGACTATATCAAGGCCGTTGACGGTTGGCTTCCGCCCTTTCAGTCAAAACCTCAATATAAAAGCGGTCGCTACAAACTGATCTTCACCTTTGCAAAAGGTGAAACGAACGGTCGCGATTCAACCCGCGTCACGATTGAAAAAAAGATCGAAGTCTTTAAAGATTTTATTTCTGAAACACAGGTTGTGGCTTCTGATGGGCTAGAAGAACAGACATTGTTTTACCGAATTGAACGTGAACTTGTTGTCGGCGCGGCTTTGAAAAAAGCCAATGCCGTTAATCAGTAGACCTGAAAATTAAAGCCATTTTTTTGTTTTAACAAATTCGCGCCAATTTTCAACGAAGCGCTTATTACCCAGTTTTTCGCCCGTCAGTTTTTCAAGCGCATGAGCGCAAACTTCGCTGACTTGCTGATCTTTGTCGAACAAATGCTGAGCAAATAGACTACGGTCATCCTGGACCGCCACCTCGGCCACCTTTGTTAAAATTTGTGGGCGAATCCAAAGGCTGCTTTTTTTATGAAAATTATAGTTTTTGTCGATCTCTCGAATCAGGATGGCTTTGTTTTCCGTGCTCATTCGCTGCGCCAGCACTTCAACCGCGGCTGAACGCACCACCAGGGCTTTGTCCGAAATCAGCTCTTTAGCCGTAGCAATCGCCGCCGAATGGTCGACTTTGTTTAAGGCCACAAGAGTGGCATTTCGTAAGTACCACTCGGTGTGTTGTGAGAACTTTTTAATTTCGTCAATTTGATTACCGCGGGCGTAGTCGGTCGCCTGCAAGAGGGCCGCCCAACGTTGACTCATACTCAGTTTTTTGTCGGCTGCTTTATCTAAGTGCGCTTGAAAGTCTTCGGTACCAGCGTGCGCGGCAAATGAAATACTGATTGTGAGAGCCATCATCAAAGATATTTTTTTAAAATTCATGACTTATCCCTTTTTTCGATTTTGAAACATTTCAAAGTCATCGATTATTTTTTGTTCTTCTTCGCTGACTTCAAGTTCGCTCGTGATAATAATTTGGCTTGCCGATTCTGTCGCAGTCGTCGCAGGGTCTGATTCCGGTGAAGCTAGGCTTTCCTGCAACATGGCATCGATCTCGGCATCGCTGGCTGCTGTGTCGTGAGCCTGAGTTGCCGGCGGCGCCTCTTCTAAAAAAATTTCATCAGTGGACGGTTTTTCAACCGCCGTCACCGCTTCTGTTACATTTAAATTTGTCTGTAAATTAATTTTTTCAATTTTAATTTTGAGCTCTACATTTTCACTTTTGAGCTGCGCAACTTCCGCAATATCTTCAGCAATGATTTCATATTCGACAAGGCGAGCTTCAAGCTGTTGAATTTTTTCAAGCAATTGGGACTTTTCAAGACTCATTTCCTTTACAGATTCTGGGGCGCCGGTTGATGCCGAATCGGTGACCTGAGGCGCCGCCTTCTGAGTGACGTCTGTTTTGCTAACCGCGGTAGTTTCGGCGTCACCGAGCTGATCTTGAGGTTGTTTCTGTAAACTGACTTTTCCAATTTCAAATAATTTTAATTTTTCTTTGAGGTTATCAATTTCCGCCTGCATTTCAGCCAGCTCTTCAATGTTCATTGAACTTGCGGCCGAAAGAGTTGAGCTTTCAAGACCGGCTACTTTTTCGACATCGCGGGGCATGAAAAATAATCTGAAAACATACGCCACCACAAGCACAGCGACAGCCGAAAACCCAATGCGGACCAAAAGAATATTATTCGTTGCAAGCCAGCTGATGACGTCATTCATGCCTTTTATTATCTCTAAGGAAGAGGGTTTAAAGCAAGCGCCGCCCCTAGACTAATATCGAGAGATGAATTACATTTGTTGAATGAATTCAGTCGACTTAATTTTAGATAATGCCGAAGCCGTCCTCTACCGTCCTGAAACAAACGATTTTCAGACAGAGAAAGTCAAAATCGCGGTCCACAATGGCCGCATTGTCGAGGTCGGCCAAAGCCTCAAATCTGTTGCCGCGCGCACGCTCGATTTAACTGGACTAACGGTCCTGCCCGGAATCATTGATTCCCAGGTGCATTTCCGTGAACCGGGGCTGACGCACAAAGAAGATATCGAAAGCGGCAGCCGTGCCGCCGTACTGGGCGGAGTCACTAATTTTTTCGAAATGCCGAACACAAATCCGGTGACCACGACCGAAGAACGCTTTCATGAAAAGTTAAAATTAGCCGAAAAGCGCGCGCACTGTGGTTATGCATTTTTTGTCGGCGCCGCTGATGACAATGTTGAACAACTGGCCGAACTTGAAAAATTACCGCACTGCCCAGGAGTTAAAATCTTCCTAGGGGCCTCGTTCGGTTCACTGCTTGTGGACCGCGATGATGTTTTTGAAAAAGTGATGCAAGCCGGCCGCAGACGTCTGACCATTCACTCTGAAGATGAAGCGCGTATGAAAGAGCGTAAGCACATTGCCATTAACGAAGGCCACCCGCGCGTGCACCACATTTGGCGAGATGAAGAAAGCGCGATGATCTCAACAAAGAAGTCTGTTGCGCTAGCGCTCAAATATAATCGTCCTATTCATATTCTTCACGTGTCGTCTTCTGAAGAAATGCAATTTTTGGCGCAGCATAAACAAATTGCGAGTGTTGAAATTCTGCCGCAATATCTGACCTTATCCGCTCCCGAGTGTTACGAACGCCTCGGCACTTTGGCGCAGCAGAATCCGCCAATTCGCGACATCCGTCATTTTGAACTCCTTTGGAAAGCTGTGCAAAACGGCACAGTTGATGTCATCGGCTCAGATCACGCTCCGCATACGCTCGAAGAAAAAAGTAAACCTTATCCGAATTCTCCGTCAGGCTTTCCGGGTGTGCAAACGCTGGTTCCGATCATGTTGAACCATGTTCATAATGAAAAATTCTCGCTTCACCATTTCGTCAGACTGGTTACCGAAAACCCGGTACGTCTTTTCAACGTTCGCAACAAAGGTCGTATTGCCGTCGGTTACGATGCTGACTTCACAGTTGTTGACCTGAAAAAAACTAAAACGATTGAAAATAAATGGATTGCTTCGAAGTGCGGCTACACCCCTTTTGACGGGTTTAAAGTGACCGGCTGGCCGACACACACAATTGTTCGCGGACAAATTGTCATGCAAGACGATCAGGTCATTAATCCGCACCTCGGTGAAGCCATTGACTTCAACGCCTAAGTCACAGGCTTTATCGGCCTTCTTCGGCGGCGTTGGCAA
>JANPAD010000435.1:0-1683 GCA_031429735.1 Bdellovibrio sp.
GCACCGGTCGGCGAAGTGACAATTGCGACATGGCGTGGATAAGCCGGTATCTGTCTTTTTCGGACCGCTTCAAACAGACCTTCCAGTTTGAGCTTTTCTTTGAGTTGTTCAAATTGTTTTTGCAAAGCACCAGCGCCAACCGGTTCCATTGTTTCGCATACAATCTGGTAAGTTCCTCTGGGTTCGTAAACAGTAATTCGCCCACGTACAATTATTTCAAGTCCGTCATGCGGTTTGAATTTTAATTTTGAATTGTGACCACGAAACATGATTGCCGAAATCTGTGCTTTGGAATCTTTAAGAGAAAAATAAAAATGACCTGAACTGTGTGGTTTAAAATTTGAAATTTCCGCCTGCACCCAAACGACGCCCAATTGACCCTCAAGAGTTTGTCTAATTTGGGAATTCAATTGTTCAACATTATATACGACGGAATCACGACTATTGCGACCTGGCTTTATGGCTTCGTCTGATCCTAAAAATTGACCTTGCGACATAGGGGAAACTTAACAGCCCACTGATTGAAGTCAATCAAGAAAGCCACAAATTCTGCAGAGACCAAAAGCCTCCAACATAGAGCGACAGGAGCGCAACTTTTCGATGCTTTTCGAAATCCGCATACCGCACCGGCATCCGTTTTTTCGCCAAGGCGACGAGATATGGAATTTCAAGCACGAAATTTATTGCTAGACCATAAAAAAATACAATAAATGGGAAATAGAAATCAAGAGTACTAATTGAGCTCAGCGAAGCATTAATCATGCCTATTTTTCGGTTTTTTTCTGTATTTCTAGAGTCCTGATTAATGGACTTTTTTAAAAAAGTTGGGTAGTCTTATATCTGAGGGTTCGAGGGCGTAAAACTCATCGAAAATAAACCTTACAAGCATATTATTGGGGACTGTCCCTGACAATGGTGTGCAAGCTCACCTCGTAGTGAGAAGCCTAAAGTTGTTATCATGGTCACCCACCTTGCACTAAGAGGTTTATATTTCAGAGTTGTCATCGAATCTTTTTTTTTTGCTTTTTTACCAGATTTTCCCTTTTAAGTGATCCATAGTGAGACACATTTCTAGACCTTTCTCTTGATGACGTATCTCGAGTCAAATCCTATTAATGCCGATAAATACAAGAGTGAAACATCGCTTTTTTTATATTTATTTAATCTTTGTTTTTTTGGTCGGCGCAGGCTGTTCGCCGCTGAGGAATTCGAATTACGAAGAATACCTTTCACTCAAATATGAGGTGGCTGAATGCAGTACAACTTATACCCATACAACTTCGACGACGCTTTCGGGCACTGCCAAATTTTTTAAGCGCGGAGTCAATCTTGTTACTCAATATGAAATTGAAAACAGCGTATCCGTTCTGAAGCTTAAAAATTTAACTCAGGGCGATCCATTGGTCGATCCATTGCCGATAAAATTTGCGGAAGTTGCCGTTTACAATTCCAGTAACAAAATAGTTCAATGTGGCAAGACCGATGCCAACGGAAACCTTAAGGCCATGAATGCAACTTCGGACTTACTGATTCCGAAAATCGCCGGAGCTTATACGGTTCGCGTCTTTTCGCGCATGAATCATGCTCTCTCAAAAGTCACCGCATATGCTGCTGTAAAACGGGATAAGTACTCTAATGTAATCTATTTTATTTCAACGATTGCAAATTCATATGGTATTGACG
>JANPAD010000436.1:0-1903 GCA_031429735.1 Bdellovibrio sp.
CTGAGCAAAAAGTGGAGTCAAAAAAACAGTAAAAATTAACAGAATATTTAAATGACTTCTGTGGCCCAAGTTAAAATTTCCTTTACAGTGTTGCTGCTTACTTGAGGATGAGCGAGGATCAAACGCAAAAATGCGAGTCCATCGGTAGTCGTAGAGTAATTAACCATGGTCAGATTTTTTCGTTTCAATTCGTTTCGCACATGCGTAGCCCAAGTTTTTTCTTCTGCCGCTGAGCCTGCAGGTGGCAAGACCTGCACGCAAATATTCAAAAAATCGGGTTGCGAGACGAGTTTTAAACGGCTTTGTGTCTTAATCCAGGCGGCCGTTTCATCTTTAACAGTCATGAGGCGGTCAACAAAGGCGCCCAGATTGGCCGTGCCTGAGCTTTTCCAGATGGTCCAAAAGCTCATGACTTCGGCCTGACGACCGCATTGCCATGATAAACGTCCACGATCAATGACCTCTGAATTATCATGAAACAAATAATCTGCACCGCTGACATCGTTTGCCGCTAATAAAATTTGTGGGTCATTTGTTACAAAAAAACTGCAGGTCAAATTAGCGCCTAAAAGTTTATGGGCATCAAAAGTCAGAGAGTCCGCCTTTTCAATGCCTTGAACTAACTTTTTGTGAGTCTGAGAAAAAATAACCGGTCCACCCCACGCGCCGTCGACGTGTAACCAAATGCCGTGTGCTTTACAAATTTCGGCCAGTTCATCAATCGGATCAAACGCGCCTCGTACCGTTGTGCCGGCGGTCGCGCAAATCATTAACGGAACCGCTTTTTGCTCGAGGCAGGCTGTGATTTTTTCCTTTAAATCTTGAGCGCTCATACGGCCCTGCGTATCTGCTTTAACTGAAATCAGGCTTGAGGTTCCAAAACCTAAAACCACACAGGCTTTTTTTAAAGAGTAGTGAGCTTCTTCAGAAACAAAAACCTGAACTCGCGTTCCCGCGGGCAAGCCTTGTTCTTTATAATTCGGAAACTTTCTTTGGCGAGCACAGTGAAGCGCCATGAAGTTGGCCGAGCTTCCACCCGGCACGGTCACTCCGTCAACCTGATCGACCGGCCAACCGGCCAGTTCACCGAGACTTTTAACGACCTCTTGTTCAACCAAAGTAAAAACCGGGCTGGCTTCATAAGTCGCCATTGTTGATTTTGTTTGGGCCAGGACCTGATCAGCCAAAAGAGTTTCAGAGGAAACTCCCGAAAAAAGCTGATTCATAAAATAAGGAGAGTGAGTCGAAATTGAGGCGGCCTGAATTTGATCCAATTGTTGAGTCAGTTGGCTCCAGCCGACAGCCTCCGTCGATAGATGCAGGCTGAGTTGTTTTTTGAGATCAACCGGTGACGGGGTACGTAACTGAGTCTTTGTTAGTTTGTCTGACATCGGAGGCACGTACACGTGAAGAGTTTTACCTTTTTCGGAAATGCATTTAATCTCGTGGCTTGCGCTAACCGGCGTGCTGATCACCTGGCCGGGTTCGTGGATAGTTGTCTCAGTTTTAAAACCGAAATAGTTAATATTTTCGAACGTGCCTTCTTGGACTAAAACGTGGCATTGGCTCCAGCCGTGTTGATGAACGGCCGAATGGGCATGCTTCGGCCATTCGCAGCTGACAATTTCAAATGCGTCACAAAGAAACAAAGTCGTGCGAATGTAACTCGCGTCGTTTTTATTGGTCATCCAAGTATCTTTCTTATTATCGGCAACTTAAGAATTTCGTCTTTTTTTAACAGAACAACAAGTCCGCTTGAAATCAAAACGACCAAAGCTAAAGTGAAGAGCAGGCCGCCATCATCCTGAACCACAATTCCCAAAATCAACACGTGACTGGCTAAGGCACCAACCATTATACCGACAGCCATTAGAGCACCGAATACCTGTGTCGCCGGAATCAG
>JANPAD010000437.1:0-3939 GCA_031429735.1 Bdellovibrio sp.
AACAAGATTAATAATGTTTTTCATTTCCTTTCTGCGATCTCCATCTGTTTTAGTGCCCCGGTTATAAACAAGGCTTACCAGGGCGCCTTGTGCATCGGGCGGCAACAACTCAGCAGGAGCACAAAAGCCGATTTTATAACCTAATTTTTTTGAAAGCTGAACATGTGAAGAAACAACACGCGAATGCTTGATGTCTCCGACAAATAAAACGTGTTTGCCGTTCAAATCAGACCACTTCTCAGTTAACGTCAATGTGTCGAGTAAAGCTTGCGTCGGATGACCTTGGCGCCCCCAACCTGCATTAATTACTGGAACGCCGACTTGCTCGGCCACCTGATGTAAATTGATCAGATCGTTACAGCGAATAACAAAAAAAAGAGGTCGCATCGCTTGAATATTAAAAATCGTGTCTTCAACCGTTTCACCTTTTTCGAGGCTCGTGCCGATTCCACCGTCTAAAATAAGTGGGTGAAATCCGGCGCGGCTGCATGCAGCTTCAAAACTGAAACGCGTGCGCGTGCTGGGTTCAAAAAACAAAAGTGCTGCTGTACCTTTGTAGCCCGAGTGATAGGCGCCCGATGAAAGTTGATACTGATTGAAATTTTTCTTTAATTTAAGAGATTCAGAAAATAAGCGGCCTAAGTATGTTGGAGAAAGATCATTAAGATGAATCAGAGAGCTTTTGCTCGAAGGCATTAGTGTAAATGCTAAGATTCTAATTGAGCTTTGTCAAAATTCGATTCCACCTAACGCCTTTTGTGCCCGAAATGAAATCTTGCGTTGAACTATAGGACATCCAAATCAGGACAGGTTTGCCGATAATTTGATCAAAACGAATCACATCAATGACTTGCTGGTTATTCTCGCGTGTTCGATTGTCACTGCCCACTAAAAACTGCCCCTCCGCCAAGCGAGTCACCGGCCAATTATCAGGGCCTGCGGCGGCGGAATCAGCCTGCCAAATTCGGCGTGAAACCACACCACAGGTTTCGGTTTGGTCTTTCAAAAAAACTTGCGGATTTTCAGTGGCGATTTGGAGTGAATCGCCATATTTACAATCGAGCGAGTTCACGTTCAAAATGCCATCTTGTAGCTCGAAAGTATCGCCGGGACCGGCCAACACACGCCGGATGAAAACTTTTGAGCTTTTCACATAGACCACAAAACTATTCGTCTTGGGAACCAAGTCAAAATCGGAATCAATCAACGGAATTTTAAACTTATAAGAAAGCTGGGAAGACAGGACGTAATCGCCGGTCATGAGACGTGGAGCCATTGAATTCGTCGGCACATTATACATTGAAATGAAAAAACCTCTGATTGAAAGCGCTAAAATAACGGCACCGATGACAACGATATATTTTACCATTATTTTACCTTTTTAAACATGCGGCTGATCCGCAATTGCTCAGGGTCGCAAATCATCGGCGCAGTTTCGAGAGTGTTTTCACAACTGAGCCAGATTTGACTCACCTGCCCGATAAGCAATTCAGCCCGAACGAAGCCCCAAAAGCGCGAATCATGTGAATTGTCGCGATTGTCACCCATCAGAAAATAAGAATTTTCAGGTACAACAAAATCTTGAGCAATCGGATCAACGTGATCTTGATTTGAAAAAAATTTAACGGTGTGATCATCGGTTATAGTTTCGAGTTGTTGTTCTGCAAGATGATCTTCAAGCATCTGCTTGTAGCGCTTTTCATGCAGAGCTTGCGTTTCAGATGCGCTTCGGACAATTTCACCGCCACTGCGCTCTTGTTTTTGATCGAGCTCAATTAAGGAGCTTTGATCGTGCGGGATTGATTCAGTAAAGAAGTTGTAATTAGTTGAAGCCTCTCCCTCGTCCGGAAGAGACGCCTGGAGAGCCCAGGGTTTTTTATTCACGGTGATCTGACCATTCTGCACAACAACGTGATCGCCCGGTAACCCGATGATGCGTTTTACGAAGTAAACTTTTTGATTTTCAGGAAATTTAAAAACAACAACATCTCCGCGGTGCGGTTTGCTGTATTGCCAGATCCAACCGTCGCCGAAGGGTTGCCGGATACCATAGGCATACTTCTTAACGGTGATATGATCGTGAATAAGAAGATTAGGCTCCATACTGGATGACGGAATGACGAAAGGTTCTAAGATCAGCCAGCGAAAGCCCAGAATAATCGCGACAGGCGCAAGGAGAAGGAAAATGGCCGATGACCATGTCCCCTGTTTGCCGACTTTTTCTCTAAAAAAAGCCACTTGGTACCCCGTTTAATCGTGAATGAAGTGCAGAAAGCGCGTCCCGCGAACAGTCAACGGGTTACAGATGAACGGCAGGAACGGAAGCATTTCTTCGCAGCTCAGCCAAACAAATCCGGCACGACCTAAAATATTTTTTTGCGGCACAAAACCCCAAAAGCGGGAATCATGTGAATTGTAACGGTTATCACCCATGCAAAAAAGAGAATCCGGCGGCACAACCCATTCGCCATCACCCGGAAAACCCAAAATGTCGCCCTTTTTCATGAGAATGCTGTGTTCGACGACGGTGTCTTTCGGGCCATCAAGTTTTTCAGTGAAGTGAACGTAATTGGCTTTTGTGTCTTGATAACTGCCTTCGCTTTTGAAGTCTTCTTCGCGAAGGTAATCGAAATCTTTTGAGGATTTCGGTACGACTTTTTCTTGGATATGGTCATTCACGTAAAGAATGCCGTTTTCAAATTTAATTTTATCTCCCGGAATACCGACGATGCGCTTAATGAAGAAAGTGCCCATATCTTTCGGATATTTGAAGACAATGACTTCTCCGCGTTGCGGTTCGTTGAATTTAACGATCCAGCTTTCGCTGAACGGTGCGCGGATACCGTAAACCATTTTGTTAACAAAGATATGATCGAATTTCAGAAGTGAAGGAAACATCGAGCCCGACGGAATAACGTAGGCTTCAAGAAACAACCAGCGGATTGTTAAAGCCGCCAATACGGCCAGAACCATTGAACCTTTGCCTTCGGTCCAAAACAGTCGAGTTTTCATATCCCAACCGTCGTATTTTGGCTTTTTAGGCTCAGATTTTTTTGACCAAAACATAATCAGTCCTCCACTTTTAAGATCGCGAGGAACGCTTCTTGAGGCACATCGACCGAGCCGATTTGCTTCATGCGCTTTTTACCCTCTTTTTGCTTCTCGAGAAGTTTACGCTTACGGGATATGTCACCACCATAACACTTAGCGGTCACGTCTTTTTTGATCGCGCCGATGGTCTCACGGGCCACGATCTTAGAACCGATGGCCGCTTGAATCGCAACCTGAAACTGTTGACGTGGAATCAGCTCTTTCATTTTTTCAACGAGCGAGCGGCCGCGGGTGACGGCTTTAGATTTATGAATAATCAGAGAAAGCGCATCGACCGGTTCGTTGTTGATCAAAATATCCATTTTAACCAGTTCAGCTTCTTCGAAATCGAGGAATTCATATTCAAGGGAAGCATAACCTTTCGTGAGCGATTTCAGGCGGTCATAAAAGTCCATGACCATTTCATTCATCGGAAGTTTGTATTCGATGATGACTTTTTTCTCGGTGACGTAGTCCATCTTCAACTGATGGCCGCGCTTGTCTTCACAGAGCTTCAACAGGCCACCGATGTATTCACTTGGCGTATGCAGCGTAACTTTAACGTAGGGTTCTTCCATTTTAGCGATTTGAGTTTCTTCAGGCATGCCCGAAGGGTTCTCAAGCATCATAACGGTGCCGTCGAATTTTGTAATACGGTACACAACCGTCGGCGCGGTTGTGATCAGATTTAGGTTGAATTCGCGTTCAAGGCGTTCTTGCACGATTTCCATATGCAGAAGGCCCAAGAAACCGCAACGGTAACCGAAACCCAGCGCCAAAGATTTTTCGACTTCGAAGGTGAGTGAAGAGTCATTCAGACAGAGTTTATCAAGCGCATCTTTTAAATTT
>JANPAD010000438.1:0-1560 GCA_031429735.1 Bdellovibrio sp.
TCTTGGCAAGCCATCTAATCGCCTCTAAGTCGTTCTTGTCTGCTTTTCGCATTACTCATGTTCGCATGATGCTCAAACGAGATCAATTTCTAAAACTATAACTAAATTATCTATACATTTTAATCCAATCATTATATAAAAATATTGCGGTTCATCATCGGGCTCATAACCCGAAGGTCGTAGGTTCAAATCCTGCCCCCGCAACCAATTTTCCTCTACAAGGAAAAATACAAATACCTGACATTACGGTGGAATTCTGAATTTTCGATAAAATCGATGATTTTATTTTGTAGAATTGTAGAACTCAAGAGCTACGCAGAATAAACCGAAGAGTTAATATCAATCATTAAGGTTCGAGTCCGAACCAGAACATACAGTCAATAGATCAAGAAGAATCAGAAAGAAATCAGTTATAGAACAGTTAGAGAGAACAGCCATAGTTGCTGTTGAAGAAGAAGTCGTGGTTCGTGAAGAACCGTATAAAAATCAATTTGAAAAAGAGCTTAGGAAAATCATGAAGGAGTCGAATTACTCGAATGTCTCGATGATTTATAGGAAATTTTATAAGGAGTCGTGTGCACCAAGTGCGATAAATACACTTTTTATGCGTTAGCCATCAAAATATTACGAGACAATTTACGCTCCAGCTACCCTCGAATTTCAGCCATGGTAAAAACGTTTCAATTTGAGAAAATGCACTGGTCTCAAAATTGCGCGTTTCATTTTAGAGGTAAACAGTGAGACGATTGCATAGATGCTAAAAAAAATGTCTGCAGTATTTTTTCTGATTGCCGGCTCTGAATCAATGGCTCAAGTCGCCTCCAAAATTGATTACTCTAAGTTAGATGCGTCGTTGGAAGTCGTGAAGGTATGCCTGGTGAAAAGCGGCAGTCCGAACAAAGATCTCGGTTGTGTGGATTCTTTGCGGCAGTTACATGATTACTGTGTCGAAAGACGTCTGACTGCCTTTTATGAAGAACAAAAGCCAAGCCTGCGCGAATTGAAACGTTCAGCCAAATACTGCACCCCTGTAGATAATTCGTTTTATCATTTACGCGAGTTCTTTGCGTTAGATGAAAAAAACTGTGTAAAGGGTTTTGAAACAATTCCGGCGCGCTTGCGGTCTTTTCACCGGAATGTATCATTAACTGATCTGGAAGAGCCGTTTAATTATGATTTTGAAAAGTCCCATTGCAAAGAATTTAAAAGATATGTTAATTTGTGCGAGTATGTGGATGGGGATCTCAAGAAAAAAGCGGCGCCCAACGGCGAAAAATTGCCTTATTTAACAAAATTTTTAAGCAAAGAAAAAACTTGCCTGCCCGAAGGCGTCGATAGCGCCGAGCAGAGTTTGGATAAAGTGGACAATTTGCTTTCTGATTCATTAAATAAAAACGAAGTTGATGTGTATGGGCATGCTATTCATAAGCTTCGCAGCCCAAGTTCCGTTTCAAATAATGGTCATAACGACTGCGAGCAGATCAGGGGCAGCTATTCAAACCTGGGCTGCAAAAAATGGGAGTCGGTTTCCGAAAGTGATCCGATCTATCTGGAAGATGC
>JANPAD010000439.1:0-1880 GCA_031429735.1 Bdellovibrio sp.
CAGGTCACGCGCCAATAACTCTTGGCGGGCTTTTTGTTCACTCAAAATGTTGCCGGTCATTTGTTCATTGCGTTTTGCTTGCTCTAACTGGAAGCGGAGCTCTTGAATTTCCATTTCCTTCTTTTGAACAGAAGACTGGAAAGCATAAAATTCAATTTGTTTGGCTTCGACGCCTTTTTCTTGCTCTAAGATTCCAAGTTTCAAAGTTTCTAACTCAGCTTGCATTTGCGCCAAGTTCGATTCGCTACCAACTTCTAAATTTTGAGCTTCGTCAAAAATCTTCTGAGCATCATCAGCGGCTTGTTTCAAATTTACGTATTGAGCTGATGATAACCAAAGCTCTAATTCTTCAATTTGGTTTTTGATATTTCGGTAACGTTCTGCACGCTGGGCTTGGCGCTGTAAGGAATCGATCTGGCGTTTTAGTTCGCCGATGATATCTTGTAAACGAACCAGGTTTTGATCTGTCGAAATTAATTTTCTTTGAGATTCTTTTTTACGGGCCTTGAATTTTGTAATACCGGCCGCTTCTTCGATTAACATGCGGCGGTCTTCAGGTTTAGCGGTAATGATTTTACCGATCATGCCTTGGGCGATAATCGAGAAACCTTTTGAGCCCGCGCCCGTATCCATGAAAATTTCTTGGACGTCTTTCAGGCGAGCCGTTTCTTTATTGATGAAGTATTCACCTTCACCGTTACGGTGAAGTTTACGCGTCACCATAATTTCAGAGTGCTTGAGGTATTTAGCCGGGAACGGACCACCGTCATTTTCCAGCGTTAAAGAAACTTCGCACATGCCAAGCGGAGAATAGCCTTCGGCTCCGGCAAAGATGACATCTGTCATGGCGCTTGCGCGCAAGTCTTTAGCCGACTGGTCGCCCATCACCCACATAAGCGCGTCAACGATATTTGATTTACCGCAACCGTTTGGTCCGACAACACCGGTAATACCCGCATCGAATTGGATAACTGTACGGTCTTTAAACGATTTAAATCCAATAAGCTCAAGCTTCTTAATTCTCACCTACGACTCCAATACCTAAAGTTTGACACGCTCTATAACTGTCCTTTGGTCCTGAATATGAGTCAATAATGAAATCAAAAAATATGTGCTTAAATTTTAGACTGGTTTAGACATCGCTGAAGCGCAGGATTTGCTTCGAATTTCTTCGACTTTACCTCAGAGTTTTTCTAGTCTGCAACTCTTAAAACGTACGGAGACATTTTGGAAATCAGCCGACTCAAAGAGATTGCAACAAAGTTCACAGATGATTATTTAAAGCGCGAAAATCTGGGTTCTGATGAAGAGCTTCAGCTCATGAGCTCGGCTTACACGTCTCTTTTTTTAACAACCTGCGATTGGAAAGAAGGCCAAACTTTAGACAGCTTAGCCGACGCTCACGCGCTGATTGCCAAAAGTTACACCAAAATTGGACAAACGGAATTATCCGCACGCCACGGCCGTTTATCCGAAGCGTACCGAAAACCGCTGCCATGAACCTTTTCACGGAACGTCTTATATTACGTAACTATGAACCGACGGATTACGAACGCGTTCATTATTACGGCTCTCAACCAAACTTTTCAAAGTACGAAGAGTGGGGACCGAACTCTGAAGAAGACACTGAAAAATTTCTGGCGGCCAAAGTTAAAGAATCCGAAAGCACTCCCCGATTCATTTTTGATTTAGCGGTTTGCTTAAAGGATGGAAACCTGCAAATCGGTGGCTGCGGCATACGGCGCGACGGCGAATCAAGCTCAGTCGCTAACTTAGGTTGGGCGATGAATCCCGATTTCCAGAATCTGGGTTACACAACAGAAGCCGCACGTCGATTAATTGAATTCGGTTTTAATGATCTGAATGTTTCGGTGATTTAT
>JANPAD010000440.1:0-12600 GCA_031429735.1 Bdellovibrio sp.
GGCCGTCTTACCGATACCATTTTCAAACCCGAGCAGCTTTTAAAATACGTTCTGGAATATTACCCTGTTGAACCCAACGACATTGTTTTAAGCGGCACCCCTGAAGGTGTCGGCCCGCTGAAGCCGGGCGATGTTCTGGAAGCGCATTTGCTGAGTGAAAACCGCGAGCTTTTAGCTTGCCATTGGGACGTCATTTAGAGCAGACTCGCACTCGATTTAAAAGACATTTTGAAATCGAGTTCAGGGAGTTTTGTATGCAAGATACGCAATCTAAAATTGTGTCTTTCGGTGAAGAAGTCTTAAAAAAAATCGAAGGCCAATCGAAGGCTTCACTTTTCTCAAAAGATTTTTGGTACGGCTCTGTCATGGAATGGAGCATGAAAAACGAAAAATTCAAAACGAACATGTTTCGTTTTGTTGACGTTCTTCCTTCATTGAACACCGGCGATGATGTTGCAAAACACTTAAAAGAATATTTTACCGATGGCGGCAAAACTGAAATGCCGGCCGTGTTTAGCGTGGGCCTTGGCTTAGGTGCATTGGCTCCGGGCCTGATGGCCGGTGCGATCAAAAAAAATGTCACCTCAATGGCGAAAATGTTTATCACAGGTGAAAACCCGCAAGAAGCCTTAACAGTTTTGAAAAAAGCCCGCAAAAACGGAATGACCTTCACTGTTGATATCTTAGGTGAAGCCACTTTATCTGAGCGCGAAGCTATCGATTATCAAAATCGTTATATTGAACTCATTGAATGGCTGGCAAAAGACGCGGCCACGTGGGGCGAAATTCCGGTTCTTGACCGCGATGCTGACGGACCGATTCCGAAAATAAATGTTTCAGTAAAAATGTCAGCCCTGTTTTCACAGATCAATGACAAAGCGTGGACTGAAACAAAAACGGTTTTAAAAGATCGTCTGCGCCCGATCTTCAAGCGCGGTATGGACTTAGGTGTTTTTATCAATCTTGATATGGAACATTACGCTATCAAGCATTTAACAATCGAAGTTTACAAAGAACTTATTTCAGAACCTGAATTAAAAAACTACCGCTTCTTCGGCTGCGTGATTCAAGCTTACTTGCGCGATTCTTTTCAAGATATCAAAGACCTGACCAACTTTGCACGTGAACGCGGCACTCCTTTTACAATCCGGCTGGTGAAAGGAGCTTATTGGGACTCTGAAACCATCGAAGCCCAGCAGCGAGACTGGCCCATTCCGGTTTACACCGTTAAGGCCGAAAGCGACGCGAACTACGAAATGTGCGCCAGCTACCTTCTTGAAAACTATAAACACATTCGCGTGGCTTTAGCTTCACACAACGTGCGTACTTTAGCGGCGGCGCTCGTGAAGGCCGAACAACTGGGCCTTCCGAAAAACGCTTTTGAAATTCAGATGCTTTACGGAATGGCTGAACCGATCAAAAAAACATTCGCTGATATGGGTTACCGCGTGCGCGAATACGCGCCCGTCGGTGAATTGATTCCGGGTATGGCGTACTTGGTTCGCCGCCTACTTGAAAATACTTCGAACGAATCTTGGCTTCGCGGAAAATTTGCCGAAGGTAAAACACCGGCTGAGCTTTTAAAAGACCCGTCTGTAGGTTTAACTCCGACATCACCGAACCATGAAAAGAAACCCCAACTTTTCCATAACGAACCTTTGTTGGATTTTGCAGTCGCTGAAGTTCGCGAAAAGACTCAAGCCGCCTTACGAAAATTAAAATCTTCACTTCCCGTTAAAGTGTTACCGGTTGTGGCAGGCCAAGCGCAAGCAACGGGGCTTGAGGTTCTTAAGCGTGTCAACCCTTCGAATACAAGTCAAACAGTCGCAGACATTTACATGGCCGACGTGGCTTTGGCTGAAAAAGCTATGCAAGCGGCCCACAAAGCTTACGGCACTTGGAAAAAAGTCAGCCCCTCTGAGCGCGCTGCACTTTTAGACCGCACAGCTGACCTGATGCAAAAAAATAAATACGACCTGATGGCAACACAAATTTTAGAAGTCGGCAAACCTTGGGCTGAAGCCGACGGTGACGTGGCCGAAGCTATTGATTTTTTACGTTACTATGCACGTCACATGCGTGATTTATCTGAGCCTTTACGTGTGGGTCATGCTCCGGGTGAAACGAGCCACTACATTTACAAACCTCGCGGTGTCGTCACCGTGATTGCTCCATGGAACTTTCCGCTTGCAATTCTGGCAGGCCAAGTTGCCGCGGCGCTTGTTACAGGCAATACGGTGGTGATGAAGCCCGCAGAACAGAGCTCGCTGGTAGCGCAAGGTCTTTTTGATCTGCTGAAACAAGCAGGCCTACCCACTTCAGTTGTTGAGTTCTTACCGGGCTACGGTGAAACCGTCGGCGACCATTTAGTGAAACATGCATTGACCACGACAATTGCTTTTACCGGCTCTAAAGCCGTCGGTCTTTTGATTTCAAAAAATGCGGCCGTGGTGCAACCCAGCCAGCAGCATGTCAAACGCTGCATCATTGAAATGGGCGGAAAAAATGCGGTGATCATTGATAACGACGCCGACCTTGATGAAGCCGTCGACAGCGTGCTTTATTCAGCCTTCGGTTTTGCGGGGCAAAAGTGTTCTGCAGCGTCACGCTTGATTGTGCTTGAAGAAGTTTACGAACGCTTCACGGCCCGATTGGTTGAAGCGGCGCGCTCATTGCAAACTCTGAGCAGCGAAAACCCGGCGGCTTACCTTGGCCCCGTGGTTGACGAAGAAGCGTATACGCGCTTGTTAGCTGCCATCGACCAAGCTTCGACACGTTATAAAATTTTACACAAAGGCAACGTACCTTCGGGCGGTTACTTCGTACCGGTTACAATCATCGGTGATGTCAAAGGTAACGACGATGTCGCACAGAATGAATTCTTCGGCCCAGTTTTAGCGGTGATTAAAGCGCGCGATCTGGATGAAGCCCTTGCGATTGCGAATTCAACTGAATACGCCTTAACCGGTGGACTATTTTCTCGCTCGCCGGCTAATATTGAACGCGTGAAGCACGAACTTGAAGTGGGTAACATGTATATCAATCGTGGCATCACCGGTGCGATGGTCGATCGTCATCCATTCGGTGGTTTTAAAATGTCGGGAATCGGTTCAAAAACCGGTGGACCTGATTATTTAAGACAATTCATGGAGCCAATCGTGGTGACTGAAAATACGATGAGACGCGGTTTTGCTCCGGAAGAGCTCAATTAAAAATTTTCGGTGGCGGCTAGATCGGCCTCTACGGAGTTCAATGCGGAAACTTTCTTCGCTAGCAAATATCCGCCTGCTATCAGCATTCCGGCAACGGCTCCGCCCACGTGGGCTGAGACCGCAATGCTGGTCGATACTCCGGACGTATCTTTCAGGAGAGTTAAAAATTCAGACATCAACAGAACCGGTAAAATAAAAAAGACCGGTAAGTAAATTCGTCCGTAGCCACCCTTCACAGGTGCGATCATATAAAACCAAGGCATCAGTTTAGTATTTTCAAGGATAAGTAAGAAGCCCAGCAAGCCGAAGGCGGAGGCGCTGGCACCCACCATAGATAGGCCGCTTGAAGGTTCGAGTTTTAAAAAGAACATACCACCCACAAAACCCGAAAGCAGATAAACCGTCAGCAACCAACCACTGCTGATCTGCTTTTCAAGATAAGATAAAGATAAAAAAATGATAAACATGTTGCCTGCTAAATGCAGCAACGAGCCGTGAACAAATTGATACGTCAACCACGACCACGGCGACGAATCGTTGGCGCTTAAGCCAAACTGATACTGGGGCGAACGGTGATAACCTCTGAAAAACTCAAACAAAGTGTTTTTAGCGTCGGCAATCTCGATATCATTGCCTTTAAACGGAAACTGCGCCAAACGTTTTTCAAAACTTTGATCGCGCAAGGCGACTGTTAAAATTTGGTCTGAGGTTGTGTTATTCGAAACGGCTTCAACCGGATCTAATGTCTGTTTGTACATTTCGAAAACCACAGTTTTGAAACGTGGATCACTCAGCTTTTCGGAAAAAGGACCGTTCGGCCAACTTTCAAATTCCAAAGAGAAAACAAAATAGACGGCAATATTAAGAAAAAGTAAAAGCCACGACATTTTAAAGGTCGGTCTTTTGACGAAGCTTTCAACGTCACCCGGAAAAATCACAGATCACCCATCAACTCGATAATTTTTTCTGTTTTAATCTGGGCCGGAGTTAGATGTCGTCTTGAACCGATTTTTTGCGGATTCGCTTTCTGCGCGTCTTCAAACGGCAAAAGCTTCATCATCTGCGGGTCCAGTGCTTGACTCATCGGAAGATCATTCGAACCATCGGTTTGAAGCACGGTCGGACCGTCTCCTATTGAAGCCGGTTCGCGGATCGTTCCTGTTAAACCTTCAGTTTGTTCAGGCATGATATTGAGCATTTCGGTGATCAAATATTTGCGCACGAGTTTGATATCGCGGTACTTTTCAATCTCGCCCAGCAGAGCTGTGGTATCACGTTCTTTTCCAGATTCGGCATCTACGATTTGGGTCAGCTCATACTTTAAAACTAAGCTCAGTAAGCTGTCTTCATTGAGTGTCGGAATAAGCTCAGCAAATTTGTTTTGTTCGAAGGCTTGTGCAAAATCGCAAGCGCGTGAGGCAACGTCCCGTGCATCCGTTGTTGAAGCCGTTTGGCAGACCTTCTGCTGATATTGTTTTTCTTTATCTTTTTCATTGGCTGTTAACGACTTAGCCCAATAAGCCAAATTTATATCTTTTTCTTTTTGGCGCCACAAAACGAAATCCGCTTCACGATCAAGGCAGTCGTCACTCAATTGATCCACTAAATTCAGGGCAATAGCGACTTCAAGGCGTTCAGAGCCTTCAACATGATCTAGTTGCGGACAAAAGAAGGCCTGTTTTTTGTACTCTTTAAAGCTCGCTACACGATTCACGATATCTGCATATTGCGCTGAAACCAGCGCAGCAAATAACCCGGCCAAAAACAAACTGAAAGTCATCAAAAGAGCTTGCCAATACCTGTGTTCAGTTTCGAACGAAAACACCGACACGTGACCCTGCTTAAAGGTCACCACACTGACATCGGCAATTTGGTCGTAGAATGTGCGGCGTTTCTTGTTGGTCAGCATCGATAAAAACGGCAAACCCAAAAACAGAAAACTGCCCCAGACAAGCACCTGTCTAAAGAAAATTCTAAACTGTAAAACGCCTGTCGATTGGTCAGTTTCAAAACGTAGTTTTAAAAAATACTGCCCAGGTGTAGCTTTCCATAAACCTACAAAGCAGGTTTGCACCATGGCAAAAATAAGAACATAGCAAACCCCCGCCAGCAGCTGAAAAAGTGCATTTTCAGGAGCCATAGGATTTAGTCGTAAAAAGTGAAAGCCGTTTTGAAAAATGATGTAAAGAAAGAACATCACAAATGGAGAAATGACTAAATAATCAATCAAAAATGAAAAAAAGCGATCAAGCAAGTCTGCAGACGTGACTGCTTGGCGACCGATTTTATTAAGTTCAACATCGTTGGAGATATCTCGATAAACCATACAAACGATTTATCGGCTGAAAAAGCGCAGACCGAGAGTCGCGCCCGACTAAAAATTACTGAATTTCTAAACTGATGACTCGACCTTGAGCGTCACGCTGAACGGTCACTAGACCAATGGTTTGAGCATCTGCACTTTGGAGGGCGATAGCTTCACCGTTGGTAACAGCAGAAGGTTTACGATCAAAGCTTTTTGCATCTTTAAAAACAGAAGAATATTTTTTGATCACATTAGCAAAATCAATATCAAGAGCATCACGATTTGGTATTAAAGAAATTTTCAGAATACGGCCGTTCACCACTTGCGCTTCATAACGCCCCTCAAGAGCTTCGTACAAAAATTTCTCACTGAGTGTCGGCTTCGCGCCGATCACGGTTTGAGTGTTCGCCTCACGCGAAATAGTTTTAGCTAACTCTTGTTCCCACTTAATTTGCTCAGGCTGATAGCGCTCAGTTGCGCTGGCCATATCACGATTTTGATCTTGCGCGCGTGGCTTCACAATCGTTTCGTTCACGAACACAGCTCCGGCCACCACAACAACTAACGTAAGAAAAACAAGTTTTTTCTGCTTCATATATTAAGGTTACCCTATTCTTTTAAAAAACACGAGAGGCGACTTTTTTTTCTAGTCGCATTCCGTTAACTCCGAAACCCCGCCACAAATAGAAAAGGCTCGATCTTAGTCGAGCCTTTTCACTTAAATATTTAGGTTACGAACTAAGCTGCCATTTTACGGCGGCGAGCTTGAGTTGGATCGATGTGATATTGCTTCACTTTACGATAAAGAGTTGCACGGCCGATGCCCAGAGCTTTTGCAGCTTCTGTTAAGTTCCCTTTATACTGGTTAATGGCGCCTTCGATTGCTTGCGCTTCGAGCTCTTCCATTTTTTGTACGCGCTCACCCGTGTTTTGTGTCGGGAAAGCAACGACGTTATTTGTCATCTCACCTGAAAGCGGGCTTGTGCCAGCCGATAAAGCTGGAATGCCGTTAACGAGCTGAGTGCGGAAGAAAGGATTTTCAAGTCCGTCTCTCCATTGTTGGCCAGCATAATTATAGAAGCTGACATCTTGGCCTTCGCATGATTTTTTGACCTTCTCAACAACTTCCGGATTTTCACTAACGATGTATACAAACGAACGAGCCATAGGGCTTCCTCCTGGTTAAAATGAATCAACTGACTCACAATGAATGTATCGGTTTGATAAAAAAAAGTTGAGGGTTTGAGACAAAATAATTTATTTCTTATTTTGAGACGTTTAAAACAAGCACAGGCGCTTTTAAGTCAAAATCACAGTTCAAGGTCGGTCTAGCTCAAAAACTCAGACTGTCTCGCTATCCATTTCGCACTGTTTAGATAAATAATAAATCATGTGGAAGATTATCGGCATTACGTTTGGCAGTCTGCTTTTACTTGTTCTGATTACACTAGGTTTATCATTTCGCTACCGTCATTATACCTATGAAACATTTCGTGTCGTTAGTTACTTCTTTGAATTAAGAAGTCAGATACAGCAAGATCCCCAATGCCTCGTTCCGCTTGAATATGATGAGTGCCTCGATAACGTTATTATACAAAACGGAAACTTGCCGAAATCGTTTGCAGAAGCCTCCGTCGTTATGTTTTTTGCAACTTCAGGACAGATCAACGACAAGAGAGCCCGAAGAATTTCAAACGAAAGGTGCCTCCGCGTTTTCATTTCATCTCTGGATCCGAAAAATATGCGGCTATTAAAAAGAGATGATACGGACGGAATACTCCGTCTCGAAGAAAAAAACTATTTCCTCGAATTGCTTAAGAAAATCCGGTCTCTGGAAGTAAAGCGCATCGATGAGGTGCGCGATGCCGATTTACGAACAGAAACGGTTCTCAGCAAAATTACAATCGACGCCAAAATAGCGGAGTTTGAAGCAAACTGAATACCGCAGTTCCACAAAATGTCCCAATGTGAGACCTCTCGACAATCTTTTGCGTTAAAACGTCCTTAAAAGCTTATAGCCTGGCATAAGCCGTGCTTTAGACCTCTTGTCATTAAAACTTTTAAGGAGACCCCCCATGAAATTAAAAAGCATTTCTAAGAGTACCGCATTGCTGCTGTCGGCCGTTATGGCCGGTAACATCTTATTGCCATCCGTTGTTCACGCTCAAAGCCGTGTTGACAACTCACTGATCGATCAAAGTCTTAACGCCCAGTCGGCCGAAATGCGACGCACGCTTAGACAGATCAATGCCCTCATCTCTTCGATGGAGAAGTTTAAAGCCGCGAGCGCAAGCGACAAGCAAGGTGCTTTCGTGAATACCGCCCGTCTCATGATTACTCTTTTAGGTCTTGGCAGCACGGCGATTCACGCTAAGAACGCACAAGCTGAATCTTCGATCGCATTAACTTTGGCCGCTGTTTCCGGCGTGCTTTCAACAGTACTTGAAAAATATGCTTCAACACAACAGTTTGATATGTCTCAGGTTCGTGCCTTGTTAGCGCAGGAACAATCAACCCTGACCAACTCACTATCGGGCGCTTCACGCGAAGATCAAATCATGATCTCACAAGCTATTTCACAGATTGCCACAATCAATTCTGACCTCAGCACTAAAGTGAACGATATCCAACATCAAATCGATAACGGCCAAGTCGGTGTTGCAGTTGTTGCCATCATTACTTTAGTTCTGCATTACGCGACTCCTTACCTGCCGGCTCGCATGAGAGCTGCCATTTCGGAAAAAGCTCCAACAGTGGTGACACGACTTGCAGCAACCAAAAAAGGCAGTATGCAAGGTTTAGGTGCCGCGAACATCGCGACCATGCTATCAACCGTTGTCGGACTCAGCGGACCGGGTGCGCAATCACAATTGAATCGCATTTTGTCTAATCTTTACGTTGCTAAAGCCAATCTGTTGAAAGAAATCGGCAACTAGTGCGTTTCATGAATCAGTGCCTCGCGGCACTTTTTCTAATTTTCTATACCCTCGGCGCTGGAGCAGCTCTTCAGTGCCGAAGTCTTATTGCCCCCCCGACTGCGCAGGAATTCTTACAGGAAATCAACGACCGACACGCGCAGCAGTTGTTTACCACCACCCCGCAAGAAAAATTTAAAAGTTCCTTTTATCTTTCGCAGAAGTTCAAACTTTTTCGTCTGAAGCGCATGATGAAGAACCTCGAAAAAAATGCGAGAGGGTTTGACGACTACGATCTGAACAAATTCGTTTACAAACTTGACCGACTGGCGTTCGCAGACTCAGTCGCAAATGATCCCTCAAGCGGCAACAAGTACTCACGCGCGGAACTGGCCGTTGTGGCCGATGCACGACGTTCGCTTTTAGCCGATGGTATTATTAGATACTTCGAAATCGATACAACCCGTTCCACCCTCTGGAAAAAATCAATGCATTATCTGGGACAAGCGGTCAGTTGGAAATACTGGCGCTGGTCACAAGCTGCTTTCTATATGCCGAAGTTCATGGGCAAGTCCTTACCTCCTGCACTAGCTGAAAAAATTCTGTTAGAGGGCCTTAACCGCCACCGCACCGAGGTAGAACGCTATATCCCGGCCATTCGCGGCCGAACCTACTTCAATCAGTTTTCGCGCTTTTATAACACGGCTGTTTTGGTTTCGCTGTTTACGGTTGTCCCCTATTTGACTCACAACTATTATGTTTCACAAACACAGGCCGGTGAAAGAAATGCCGTGGCCATGATGGCGCCGCTGGTTGAAACAAGTGACCAAATGGCACATACGAATTTTTTAGAACAAAAAGAAAACGGCGCACTTGAAAAATACGCCGAAGCTTACGCTGACAAATATGGAGAAGAGCCGACACCGGCGCAGCTCGAAGAAGTCCGCAGAGTTATTCATGAAAGAATCTTGGCCGAGACGCCACAAAACGGGCGCGTGCGGATAACGTCATAAACTTTTAAATCGATTTTTGAATCAGTTCAATAATTTCGCGATCAAGCTGACCGCTCGGATCCGAACACTTACCTTTATAATCACAACTTCGAACACCGTTGCTCATAATAAACAGTTTATATTCTCGCTCTCCGGCACGGGCTTCGATCTGAAAATAAATCCGCTTCGTATTATTTAGGACGTCATCTGAAAAATGAAAATGTTCCGCCGCCGAAGCGGAGATGGCCGCATTAATGAGGCGGCAGTTCTCAGCCTTCGGCTTGACCGGAGTCTTCTGATCAGCCCACTTGACCTGACAAGCATCGCCGTCAGATTTGTAATTAAAATAGTCAACTTCGTAAGACGTAACTTTTTGCACACGATAATCGAAAGTGCCGGAGACCGACCTTGCGCTTTTTACGGTCGTTTTCTCTGCGGCAGCGGTAACTACGGGCTGAATAACGATTAAGCAAATCCACGTTAAAAAAAAATTTTGTCTACTTAATTTCATCTTCTGCGAGCTCGAGCTCTTGTTTGTGGTCTCGCGCGCGCCGGCGTACGAGGCTGACAATTTAAATCGGCACTTATTTCGCTTTGAATGTTCGGATCATTTTTGATCGCACACTCAAGAGTCTTGTACGCACTGAAGTGCTGTGGATCCGTATCTTGGCGACACATATCGTAAACATTGTAAACATATCCGGCAGTATTTAAAAATCTGAACGAATCAGCCCACGCCTCGACCATTTTAACCCTTGGGCAATTTCTTTCAGAATAACCTAAATCTCCCGGGGTGTTTTCGGCTTTGAGTGCGTCGATCATGCAACTTGCAAAACCCGGCATTTCGTTTGGCGACGGCGATAGCTCAGCGAAAGCGGCACTGATCATCGCGTCACTTGCCGCACATCTGGACGCACGATTGTTTCCACTCGTAAAACCTGCGAATGCATCAGAGTTGTTTTCCTGCGCATAAACTTGCGCTTTAACATACTGGCATGCATGGCCCAACTCGTGCAGTATGATGTCAGAATTAAAACTCGTTTCTCCCGGAGCCAAATACCTTCCCATTACAATTGTTCCCGGATTGATCTGGTTCGGGCGCAAGCGCGCCCGCAAGGCATTTGTTCGATCGTTCGACTCAAGACTCGCCACTTGATTTCGAACCGTGCTACTCAGCATGTACGCCGTATTGAGTCTCTCATCATCGCTTTGAGTATAATAAGCTTCATCGGAACTTGAACATGCATCAGGACTCGTGTCGCTTGTTGCATTAGGATCGCTGCAGAACTCGAACCGAAGGCTGGAAAGCGCTGTCGTGCAACTTTGGTTTTCATCGCAACACTGTTGAGTAAACGGCTCGATTACACCTCTAAATTCGCGAGTCAATCGTTCTTCGTCAGTTGCCCCGGCGTAGGCGTAGCCTCTCGCCAACATCTGGGCGCGAGTCGGATTGACGTACTGACGACTCCCTTTTTCAAGTGTCTGAGGCTGAGTTCGTAATCGATTCAGCCAAAGCGGGCTTCCGTTAGGCCATAATTCGGGAAAAACGGCACACACCGGATTGATAGTCGGTGTGCGGCCTGCCTGCACGTCCGCGATATACCGGCACAGGCGTCCGTCGGGATTTAAAATTGCGAGGGTGGTGGCTTCAATGCCTTCTGTGGCCGAAGCACGCAAGCGGCACGCTTCATCAGCACCAGCGGCATAACTTGCGGAAGCGAATGCGAAAATCAAAATACTGATCGAAACTTTAAGCATCCCCTATTGTCTAATGATGTGTTCGCACTGTCATAAAAAACTGAGTCTTGAGCGAATGAAGTTGAGCTTTCAATACATTGGTCCTAACACCTGACCTAAAGAAACCGCGCCATCGTCAACGCATCAAAATCTTGACCGTCCAGTTTGCGGTAACTTTTAATACAACCCTCTTCTACAACTCCTAATTTTCGGTAAAGTGCGATAGCCGTGACATTCGAGGTGTAAACCGAAAGTTCAACTTTTTCGAGACCGATCTCTTTTGCGTGTTTCAGGGCGGCGGTCATCAGCTGCGTGCCGATCCCCTGTCCGCGGTAGCCGTCGACAATTCCCATTCCCAAACCTCCGCGGTGTTTCATGCGCGGGTTGTTTTTCAACGAAATATCACACCAGCCGATGACTCGTTCACCTTCAACCGCGTAATACGTCGGCGCTTTATCCGCAATCAGCTTTAATTGAAATTTTTCAATATCGACAAGCTCAGGCGCTTCAATCGATTCGATATAAATTTTTTCAGCAGCGACTGCACCCAGTGCTTTGTGAAAACTAGCGATATAAGAGGCTTCGGCGTAAATAATCTGAACAGATGGTTTCATGTCTCTATTGAATAAAAAAACCCCGCTTTTGGCGAGGTTTTTATTTTTATAGAAGCTCAAATGTTATCTTATGTAACTATCTGCGGCCTGATTTAATTTTAACTTGCAGTTTTGAAATCAAATGAACAGCCATTTTTTCTTGAACTTTGCACATTTTCAATTCGTCACGGCGGTATGAACGCTGTGATGGAGTGAGGGTTCCCGTTTCAAGTTCCATTTCGTAATCCATTTTGCTAGCGCGGATACCTTCAAGCTCTTTTGATTGTTGCTTGAAAAGTTTGGTTACGCCGCTGACCGGAGCCACTTCAATCCACTCTTCTTTTTGACGGTACCAAGAAACCATACGCAAGAAGCGCGCTTTGTTTTTTGCTAACGTGAATTTTGGAAAAGTTGATTCATTCAAATCAAGAATGTTATCGACATCGTCAAAATTGAAATCGTTTTCTTCTTCGAAGTTAAAACCACCGGCTTGCGCCAGTTTTTCTAATTCAATTGCGGCTTCAGCTTCTTCACGGGCACGTACTGAATCGACCGATTCAGAATCATCTGAATCCATATCATCAGTGTCCGTATCTAAATCTCTTTGTGTTTTCTTAAACTCTTTTTCTTCGTTCGGTTGTGTAGGCGCAGTGGTATCGATCATAGACATGTGTTCCCCCGTGTAATTTCCCCAAGACTTCTTATACATGACAAAGGTCTATGTCGCAATATGTCAAAGCCCGTTTCTTGGAAATAGGTAGAAATAGGGGAGTTTTTTCAAACTAGACAAGTGTGACCTATTTTCAACACACAGAGTCTTAACTCTTAAATAGGCGCTTTTGTTGT